>CAYPRM010000001.1:0-55655 GCA_964413365.1 uncultured Lachnospiraceae bacterium
CCGGAATACCGAGCTTCTTAGCCTCAAGAACTGCGTTTCTTTCCTTCTTGGGGTCAACGATGAAGATTGCGGAGGGGAGAGTGTCCATATCCTTGATACCGCCGTAGCTCTTCTCAAGGTCGAAGATCTCCTTCTGCTTCATAGCGACTTCCTTCTTGGGGAGAAGGTCAAATGTGCCGTCCTCCTGCATCTTTGTAAGAGCGTTAAGACGTGCGATGGACTTCTTAATGGTCTTGTGGTTGGTAAGCATACCGCCGGGCCAACGAACGTTTACGTAGTACATTCCGCAGCGAGTAGCCTCCTCCTTGATAGCGTCCGTAGCCTGCTTCTTCGTTCCGACGAAAAGGATCGTGCCACCGTCAGCGGCAAGGTCGCGAACGAACATATAAGCTTCCTCGAACTTCTTTACTGTCTTCTGGAGATCGATAATGTAGATACCGTTTCTCTCAGTGAAGATGTACTCGCTCATCTTGGGGTTCCATCTTCTGGTGTGGTGTCCGAAATGGACGCCTGCTTCAAGCAACTGCTTGATCGAAATAATTGACATTTTTCATGTCCTCCTTCGGTTTTTCCACCACAGAGGCTCAATAATCGCAATCGCCGTGCGGCGACACCGGCATTATTCGGTGCATCTGTGTGTGTATTTTTGTATTTTGTGCGGTTTTCGCACAATCGTTTAGATTATATCATAAGACTTATATTTTTTCAATATGCAAATCAAAAGTTTACAAATTATTAACAATTATTCAAGCCCCAAAAACCCTCCCTTCTTCCTTTTGCAGAACGAATTCAGCTCCTGAGAGGAAAAATTGACGAGCACGGTATCCTCGCCGATGCAATTCACCTTGCACCACGGTATGACTGCACGCTCTGTATTTCCAAGCCCGAGAAATCCCCCTCCCCTCTCAAGCACCAGCCCCGTTATCTGGCAGCTGCAGCGGTCAAATTCAAAATCGCACGCATATCCGAGGCGTGCACCGTTGCAAAGATTGATTATCTCCTTTTTTCTTAAGTCTGCTGTACTGATTATGTCCATTCCCACACAATTCTCCTTTACATAAAAATTTTGACACCGACAGCCGTCGGTGTCAAATGAATGATATCAGCTTTTCTCTATGTATTTGATGTTTACGGGCTTTATTCCCGTCTGCTCAAATACGATCTCGTTGATCTGCGAGAGCTGATTTGGCATAAGCCCCTTACTCATTACGACTATGGTGCACATACCGTCGTTGATTATCGCAACGCATTGTTCAAAGCCCTTTGCCATGACCATTGCCTCGATATTCGCCTCCGCCTCAATGTTGGCGGCTATGGTGGCGATATCCTCGAGAGCCTGAGTTCTCTCCGTGCTGTCCGTATCGGCGGAGTCGACGACGTTCTGCAGGACTGCGAGCGCCTCATCCCTTGCTCTGTCGCGGCTGACCTGAGTCGACGTGAAGTAGGCGAGCACCTCGCTGCTTCCTGTGTCCGTATCCGCCACATCTCCGCCCGTCGTCCCTGCACCTGCACCGTAATCGTAGCCGTCGCCTGCGGTATTACTGAAGAGCACCCAGTTCAGGCAGACCGCCGCACCGATAAGGAGCACTGCGCCGATGATTATCAGATTTCTCTTTCCTAACCTTGCAAAGAAGGCTCTCACCTTATCCATCACACTTTCCTCAGAGACCTCAAAATCCTCTGGAAGTTCGTACTTTTCTTCTGTATCCATGTTAATTCCTCCTGAATTCGTAGTACACTACATAATATTTTGCACAAATACGCTTTAGAACGCATAGGCGTTATTTTTTTCCCTCGGCGACGAAAATTTTGTTCTTCGGCACGCCGTATGCCGAGGATATTAGATTTATTATGGCGCTCTGAACCGTCGGATCTCCCCCACCGCTGCATACCACAGCAATACCGCAGATGCTCGGCATCCTCTCGACGATGCAGACGAGCTTTTCGTTATTCCCCGAACCGACAGTAACATATTTTCTCTCCTCGTTGCGTCCGCTCGAGGTCTCCTTGCTCTCCTCGTTATAGGCATAAACGGTCTCAAAGCCCGACTCGAAGTAAACATTGACGCTGACAGAGCCTACGCCGCGAACCTTTGAGCAGAGAGCGGCGATACGCTCCTCGACCTCCCTGCCGTATTTCTCAAGCCTCTCCTCACTTCCCTGTGTGGCGTTTTCCGATTCGTCCGAGCTCGGCAGAAGTATAAGCAGAACTCCGAGAGCGAGCAAGATGAGAATGAGAAGCAGGCTCTTATTTTTCCTTATGTGATCGAGGAAATTTATCCTCTCCGTGGGTGCGCGCGCTGTGGGACGGGTGGTTTTTCTTGTGGTGGTATCCATTTTTTCTCCTTTCGTATATATGCTTTCTATCCGCTCCTTATGAGCACCTCACATTTGCACGAGAGCAGACCTCCGATGTGCTCCTCGATATCGTAGGGATTTCTGAAGATGGAGTCCCCACTGAGAAGTATCTGAACATACGATGCACGCACTCCGCTGTCGGTCATCTGCGTGTCGATGCGTATCTCACATTCCTGCCTTGGGATCGAGAACTGCCGCTCGAGTATCTCATATAGCTCGTCGCGTGCAAGACTCAGCGAGTAGTCGTTGAGGTATTTATTGAGTCTGTCACGGTACTCCTCGGTAAGGTCATTCCTACTTCCTATCTCATCTCGTAAATCCTCGAGTACGCCGCCCTGAATGTCCCCGAGTAGGTCGGAGAGGGGCGAGATGGCGATGCAGAGCAATATCACAAGCCCTATCGCTCGAATGTATTTTCCGAGTCTCTCCGAGCTTGGAGCAAGTGCCTCGATCACTCCCATAAGGGCAGAGACGGCTATCATTGACGAAAAATATTCCTTCATTTTTCAAGCCTCCTAACCGAGCGCAGAGCCGCATTTTGCAAAGACCGTTATAAGCAGGAGCACGACCACGGAGCAGATGCAGAGTACTGCTATTATGTATCCGTAGATACCCGAGATATCCTCAAGCAGTCTCGCCTCACGCTCACAACCGAGCGCGCCAGCGGCGGAATTTGCAAGTGAGAAGCAGAGCCTGTATAGAAATAGCGAGATCAAGGTTGGCAGTATCATAAGCCCGAGCGCGGCTATAAGTATGACTCCGACATTGCTGCGCAGGTATTCTATGCTCGCCCCTGCAGTACGCAGGGATTCTCCGACACTCCCACCGACGAGCGGTATCATCTGCGACGCAAGGAGCTTTACAGTCTTGGTGCTGAGCGTATCCGCCTTTGTGGAGAGGAGCGTTTGTGCGGAGATGACCGTTGTGAAAAGGAGCATCAGAAACCCTATGACGGATGCAAATGCCCTTCTTATGCCTCGGTTGAGGTGGAAAAGGTCATTCCCCGAGCCAAAGGCGGCTGAGATACTGAGTGCCAAGCAGATCCCGACCACGGTACGCAGAGCCGTTATGCAGACGCCGTTGAGAATGGACAGAAAGACTATAAGACCGTAGTGCTGAACCGTGGCGGTAGCGATGTTCCCTCCCATAGCGTACATGGCTGTAAGGCAGGGGGACATACTGTTGACCGCAAGCTCGATATTGTCAAGCAGTCGGAGCGCACCGTCTATTGGCTCGCGTGATAGCTCCATCACGGCAAGCGCGACGACGCCCGTGCCGAGAGTGGATAGCAGACGGGATAGTGCTGTATTCGATGAGGTGGTCTTGAGCATATTAAGAAGCGCACAGAGTGCAATAATGGCGCATAGCTCGGCAAATACCCTCACGACACGGCGGATATTCAGTCCGAGAATATCAAGCACCGTATCTATCACATTCTCCCATGAGCTGACCGCCTGCGCACCCTCGACAAGATCACCGAGCTCGTCCGAAAATATCTCATCGGGAAGCGAGTCCGTCGCATCATCGGGCAAGGAATCCATCATATCGCCGTATTCGCCGGGAAGCTCGTCCTCGGCACTTACCGTCAGAGTGGGTATTAATACGAGAAGCACAGCGACGAGGAGTGCGAGGATCATATTCGGTTTTTTTGACGTTTTTACCATTGCAAAAGCTCCTCCGAGATCGCGAGCACTCGCTCGAGCAGGGGGATGGTAAGGGCGACAAGCTCTAATTTTCCGACTGTTTCAATGCCGAGGGCGATATTTCCCTCTCCGCAGTCACGGCACAGCTCGCCCGATATCTCCGTGAGGTAGCCGATACAAAGTGCCTTGACGATAATGCCTACATATTCCGCGGAAATGCGCTCGGCGAGAGTCTGGGTGAGAAATTCTATTATCGGACTTACGAGTAGGATCGAGAGCGTGAGGATCATTACTATTCCCGCAAGCCTTGTGGGCACGAGAAATTCGGCGCTGTAATTTCTCACGATAACGCATATCACCGCGCACATCACGCCGATCGCGCTGACCTTGACGACCTCACTCACAGCTCAAAAACATCCCGTATGCGCTCAAACAGATCTCCCATCTCGCCGACGAGCATAAAGAAAACGACGATCACCCCTGCAATTATGAGCATCATTCCCTGCTCGTCCCTCCCCGATTTGTTGAGTATCTGTGCTGAGACGGAGACGAGAAATCCCACCCCTGCGACCTTCAGAATAAGTCCTATATCCATATTATCCTTCCTCTCATATAAGCATCAGAACGAGTGAGAGCGACGCGCTGACAAGGATCGTCAGACGCAGGCGTGCCTCCCCTCTCTGCTTTTCCTTAAGCTTTTTATATTCCTCTCTGAGCTCTGCAATATATCGCTCGCAGGAGCGCACCTGTTCTTCGCTGTATGACGCTCCAAACTCCCGCAAAAAGCGTTCGAGAGACTCGCAAAGGCACGAGCCGCCGTATATCATATCGGGAGCAAGAAGTGCGCCTCCAACGCAGTTTGCGTTCCTCTGCGCGTCCACATCTATTCCGCAACGGCGAAGGAGCGCAGGATCTGCCCCCGCCACTATTCTGTCAATTGGCTGAAGGTAACATTCTATCTGATTTTTGACGTATCCGAGCAGGTCGATATACGCCTTGATCTGGGAAAGCCGCATTGTCTCGTACCTGTGCCCCTGCACGCATACGGTGATAGATGATGCGACGATGAGCGCACCGCCAAGTATTTTATATATGATCATTTGCATCGTTCCATTCCGTTATGTTGTAGCTAAAGCCTCGCTCGCCCGAACGCGCGATCCCGACGTAATGCTGAAATATTCCGCGTCGGTGAAGCTCCTCCATTCCCCTGTGTGAGAGCATTTCGCGAAGACTTGAGCCGTGGGCTGAGGCGATGAGGGGTATCCCTGCCCCCTGCGTCTCGATTATGGCATCCGAGTCATCGGAAGCTCCTATCTCGTCGCAGATGATAGCCTGCGCATTCATCGTTCTCACGGCTATCTCGATTCCGTCCCGTCTCGGATATCCCGATAGGATCGAAAGGAGGAGACTCTTGCCCTCAAGCCCGTAGCAGAGCTCATCCCTCGTATCGACCACCGCCACCCTCAGAGCTTGCGCACCACTCGAAAGTCCGCGTGCAAGCTCGCGAAGGAGCGTTGTTTTTCCGACTCCGGGCGGCGAATAGATTAGTAGCGAGCCTCGTCTTGCAAGGCTTAGCACCTCACCACATTCTACACGTATCGGGTGCGGAAGCCTTATGGAAAATTCATTTATATCGTATATTCCCGTGATACGGGAGCTCTCGACGCCTGCCCTGCCCACGACACCTACTCTAATTCCGCTATTGAGAGGTATATACCCCCTCACGATGCTATCCCTGTATGCATAGAGAGAGCCTCGGCAGACGGTATTGAGTATCTGATCCATCTCGTCATCACTTGCTATGATGCTTATAAACACGCTCCTGCCCGAGGCTACGATGTAGGCTTGTCTACCACGTCTTATGCGTATCTCCTCGATATCCTCCGCTCGCACGTTGGACTCAACTACCGCCGAGCGCATCCTTCGTGGGAGTATTTCCGCGATCCTGTCCATTTCGTTCAACTCTCCGCCCTCCTGATAATATATATGTGCGAAATGTTTGAAATATTACACAAAAATTCACAGATATGCTATTGAATTTTTATTAATAATGTGGTATAATTATTTAATAATATAATTGATCGGGGGTACGGTATGAAAAAATACGTCCTTGCGCTGGATGAGGGCACGACGAGTGCGCGCAGTATACTCTTTGACCGCGAATGTAACATAGTTTCCTCATCTCAGCACGAATTCACACAATATTATCCCTCCCCAGGATGGGTGGAGCAGGATCCTATGGAGATCTACGCTAATCAGTACGCAACGCTCACAGAATGTGTTGCAAAGAGCGGTATATCGCCCGAGGAGATCGCAGGGATCGGTATCACCAATCAGAGAGAGACGACTATTATATGGAACAGGACCACGGGAAAGCCCATCTACAACGCCATCGTGTGGCAATGCAGGCGCACGGCGGATATGTGTGCGGAGCTTGAGGCTCGGGGGCTTGGCGATTACATAAGGCGTGTAACGGGGCTTCGTATAGATGCCTACTTCAGCGCGACCAAGATAAAATGGATACTCGATAACGTTGAGGGTGCGAGAGGCCTTGCCGCACGGGGGGAGCTTCTGTTCGGCACGGTGGACACATGGCTTATATGGAAGCTCACGGACGGTCGCATACACGTTACCGACAGAACGAACGCCTCACGCACGATGCTCTATGATATCGAGCGCGGCACTTGGGATGAGGAGCTTCTTCGTATATTTGATATTCCTGCTACTATGATGCCGAGGATCTGCTCGAGCAGCGAGGTGTACGGATATGTCGACATAATGGGCGCATCCGTCCCCATCTGCGGAATTGCAGGCGACCAGCAGGCGGCACTCTTCGGACAATGCTGCTTTGAGGAGGGCGAGGCAAAGAACACCTACGGCACGGGCTGTTTCCTGCTCGCACACACGGGAAATCGCAGGATCAACTCCACTCACGGACTCGTAACCACGGTCGCGGCGACGGAGCAAGGCAGACCTACCGAATATGCTCTCGAGGGCTCGGTGTTTGTCGGCGGTGCGGTGATACAATGGCTCAGAGATGAGCTTAGAGTTATAAATGAATCTCGCGACAGCGAATATTTCGCACGCAAGGTCAAGGACAACGGCGGCGTTTATCTTGTGCCTGCTTTTGCAGGGCTCGGTGCACCCTATTGGGATATGCGCGCAAGGGGCGTTATCGTCGGGCTTACACGCGGCTCGAATGTCTATCACATCATTCGCGCGGCACTCGAGGCTATCGCCTATCAGTCAAACGACGTTATAAGGTCGATGCAGGAGGACACGGGAAGGCACATTTCCTCCCTCAAGGTCGACGGTGGAGCGTCCGCTAACGATTTTCTGATGCAGTTCCAAAGCGATATTTCCAATATCGAGGTCATTCGCCCTACTCTTACTGAGGCAACGGCGCAGGGCGCGGCGTTCCTTGCAGGGCTTGCGGTCGGATTCTTCAAGGACAGGAGCGAGCTCGTATCCATCGTTACGCAGAGCACATCATTTGTACCCAAAATAGATGAAAATAAAAGAAGCGAGCTTTTGCAGGGCTGGAAGGATGCTATATCTGCCTGCAGTACTCACTAAGGAGGCATTATGGAATACAAGGTCATAGAAAAAAAGGTATTATCCTGTAACGGAAAGAACCTTCTTGCAGGAGTAGTCTATCTGCCGCAGGGTGAGGTGCGTGGATATGTTCATGTTGTGCACGGCATGACTGATCACATATCAAGATATGAAGAGCTCTTTGGCACGCTTGCCTCTCTCGGCTATATCACATTCGGCTACGATCATCTCGGACACGGCTACACAGCACGTGATGACAGCGAGCTTGGATTTATTGCAAGCAGTGGTGGGCACGAGCTGCTTATTCGCGATGTAAAGACCTTCTCGGATTCCGTTATCGAGGAATACGGTGCGCATCCATACTATCTCCTCGGACACAGCATGGGCTCGTTCATCGTAAGGCTTGCAGTGCAGAAATACATTACCCCCGAAAAGCTCATAGTTATGGGCACAGGAGGTCCTAATCCCGTTGCGGGTGTGGGGCTTCTGCTCTGCGATATCGTAAGGATATTCAAGGGCGAGAGATACATCTCCACGATGATAGAAAATACTGCATTCAGCACATACAACAGCCATTTTACACCCGAGGAGGGACAGTATGCTTGGCTGACGAGGATCGAGAAAAACCGTGCTAAATATGCGGCGGATAGATTCTGCACCTTCAAGTTCACGGTCTCCGCCATGCATGATCTTATCACACTTAACAAGTCCTGCAACGCCTCGGGCTGGTATCGTGCCATGGGACAGAAAAAGGTGCCGACGCTTCTTGTATCGGGCGATTCCGATCCCGTGGGAGATTACGGTAAGGGCGTAAGCACGGTCTATGAGCGACTTACGAAGGCAGGCGTGCCCACGACTCTCAAGCTCTACCCCGACGCAAGGCACGAGATACTCAACGACCTCTGCGCTGACGAGGTTATTGCTGACATTGTGGAATTCCTCAAATAATTCATAAAAAAAGGTCATCATGTGATGACCTTTTTTTATAGTCTTTTTGCAAGCTCGAGAGCGATATAAAAATGCGTCAGACGCTCGTCAATATCCATTCCTGCAAGTATACTTCTCTCCCACGTGCTCGAATCGAGATTGTCGGCGCGGTAGGTGAAGGGGTAGAATTCGAGTCCCTCGTATTTTGCGACCGCCTGACATGCGGCGATCTCCATCTCGACGCAGATACAGCCCTCCGCCCGTCTTGCCTCCATATTTTTCCGAGTCTCGCGGTATATCCCGTCCGTCGTCCATGTTTTTCCGACGACGTAGCTGACGCCGATGGAGTCGAAGATCTCTGCCACCTTGCGATATCCCTCTATCTCAACATAATCGGACGGCGGCAGGTAGTGGTAGCTCACGCCCTCGTCACGGTATGCGGCGCTCGGCACGATGAGAAATGATGGCGGTATGGTGCGGTCAAGTCCGCCGCACGAGCCAAAGAGGACGAATTTTTTACAGGAGAGGATGAAGGATACCTCCTGAAGTAAGACAGCGGTAAGTGGCGCGCCGACGTCCGTTTTGATTATGCCGATGCTCGTGCCCTTGATACGATATACGGGGTACGGGTTTGCGACGCTGCATATCTGGTCGCAGATCAGCTCAAGCATTCCGTCCTCACGCAGAGCGTCCATTATTTTACATGAAAAGTTGATGATACAGACATCTATTGTGATATCGCTCTTTTTGTATACCTTATCAGGTGTGATCAGGGCTTCCCTTGTAGGATCAAAAGAATTTATTATGCTCATAAAAGTATATCCTTGATATTATTATAAAAAATATTGCGTGCGAGAGTGGCAAGGGATTCATACGTATCGAGGTATTCCTCGCGCTCATAGATCTCCCCAAGAACATTACATATCTCACGGCGTAGGTAGTCAGCTCTTGCGATATCACGTGCGTAGCCTGTGCCACGCGCAGTGATAAACGCCTTCCCTATCGCGCCCCGACACATAAGCTCCCTTACCTGTCGTTTAAAGTGATCCTCGCTATCTCCAATATCGAAAATGGCAAGCGTGGCGTGCTTTTTCGGGAGAGCGTGGCACGCATTGAGATATTTCAGGAGCTGATCGGAATTCTCGCCCTCGCAAACGAGCAAGCAAAGATCACGCTCGCGGCAGATAGCGCCTGCTATGCGCGCGATCTGTAAATCAAGCATTGCCCACTCCGACTGCGTTATGACCTCGCCGCGGCTGGATCTTTTCAAGATCTCCCCGACAAGGTACGGATTCGGATGCGTCAGATCCTGCGGTGCGTGCACAAGGATCGCCCCGCACCCAGTTCTCTCGACCTCTGCAAGTATTGCCCCCTCGAGCATATCGAGCGAGCCTTCACCTGCGAGCCTTTTTGTATCAAGCGTCAGATAAGGCACACACTCTGTGTTCATTCTTTTCAGTAGCTCTCTCTCGCTGATGCCAAGATAAGCGATCCTCTCGTTCAGAGTGGACCAAAGCTCCGAGCAGGTCGCAGCACTTATCGGCAGGTCGCACTCCCAGAGCATTCGCAGTTCAATATGGGAGAGCAGATATATCGGATTTCCGACGGCGGAGGGCAGGATCTCGCAAAATGCCCTGAGCTTTTCAAAATCCGAGGAGCTGCCGCTGATATATTTCTCATCCACGGAGCACCGCCTCATAAGATTAAGCTTTTCCGCATCGGAAAGGAGAAATGCCTCTGCGATATTATCGTATTTTGCATCGTGCATATCGGAAAACGGCACGAACGAGAGCGTCGGGAGGTCATTTACAGCGTCAAAATAAAGCTTGCGTGCTGTGGCGTTGTTCAAAAGATAATTTTCGCTCATATATACCTGACCTCCGTTCTGCTTTTTTTACTATGATACCATATTTCACGAAAAAATGCAATAAAAATATAAAAAAGAGATGCAGAGCATCTCAATTTTTATTTGAATAAAATTTGTTTTTGATCGCCTCAAAGGACTCATCGCTTATATGGTGCTCAAGCTTGCAGGCGTCGACGCTCGCCGTTTGCTCACTGACACCAATGGAGATGAGCACCTTAGTAAGTATCTTATGTCTTTCATAGATCTTCTCTGCGATCTCCCTGCCCGAGTCGGTAAGGAAAAGGTGTCCCGCTCTGTCCACGGTAACGTGTCCGCTCTTCTTTAGAATTCCGAGAGCGCGGCTGACGCTCGGCTTGCTGTATCCGAGGTAATCACAAATATCTATCGCGCGGACGTCTCCGCCCCTTTCTTCGGAGAGAACGAGAATGCTCTCAAGATACATCTCTCCCGATTCATACATGCTCATATCTTCCTCCTACATTTTTCTTATTTTTTCTGCAACGGATGCACCGTCAAGCCCCATAGAGGCGTAAATATCCTCGCCGTATTTATCCGCAAAGCTGTTCTCCACGGCAATGATCCGAGCGGTCCTGCCATCGATCGCACCGATGGCATCAAGTGTATCTCGGAGCATCATTCCAAAGCCCCCTGCCTTTATCTCCTCCTCAAGCGTTACTATCCTTCTGACGCTCTCGGGCATAGCGCCTGCAACATCCCGTGCAAGGTCGGCATAGGGCATTATACGCTCGGCAAGGATCACTCCTGCACGTATGCCCTCGCGGCCAAGAATCTCCTGCGCGCGCAGTGCCTCAAGTGTGATCTGACCGTGGGTTATGATGAGGGTATCTATATTATCATTATCGGAATAATTTTTCCTTATCGTGAGACTCTCAGCAGGCGTGCTGTAAAACGCCTCCACGATCTCGGGATGCTCTCCGCCCTTCGGATATCTTATAGCGCAGGGGGAGTTGATCTGTACAGATGCTGCGAGCGCACGTCTCAATGCGTCATAAGTAACGGGTGCATAGAGTGTCATATTGGGTATCTGCGAAAGCATAGCGACGTCGTATATACCGTGGTGAGTCGGACCGTCGGAAGCGTTCAAGCCAGCGCGGTCGATGCATATACGGACGGGCAAGCCCTGAAGTGCCATATCGTGGAGCATATTGTCATATGAGCGCTGAAGGAAGGTCGAATAGACCGCAAAATACGGTTTCATTCCCTCCGCGGCAAGTCCGCAGGCAAACGTGAGTGCGTGCTCCTCGGCTATCCCGACGTCGAATATCCTATCGGGCATCCTCCTTGAAAATTCAAGAAGCCCCGTGCCATCGAGCATGGCGGCACTTATTGCGCAGATCCTGCTGTCCTGCTCTGCGAGCTCGAGCATCGTCTTGCCGAACTGCTCGGAAAAGCTCGTTTCGGTAGCCCTTGCGTCACTCGGGGAGATCCCGTGATATTTCGACGGATCCTTCTCAGCAGGCTCATAGCCCATTCCCTTAAGAGTCTTTACGTGGACTATTGCGCTCTCCTTGCAGGATCTCGCGATTCTAAGTGCATCCTCGACCTGCTTTTCGTCGTTTCCGTCAACAGGTCCTACGTAAAAGAGTCCGAGATTTTCAAAGTAGTTAGAGCCGTAAAAGATGTCCTTTATACGCATCTTGACGGACTGCAGAGCCTTGAATATGTATTTTCCGATAAGGGGTATGCCGAGCACCGCACGCTTGACAAGCTGCTTCGTTTTGACATATCCCGAGTGAAGTCTGAGCTTCGTAAGTATTCTTGCAAAGCTGCCGATATTCTTTGATATCGACATCTCGTTTTCGTTGAGCACTATGACAAGGTGAAGATCACGCTCGATATTGTTGAGCGCCTCGTGGACCATTCCGCCCGTGAATGCGCCGTCTCCGAGCACCACGACCGTCGTCGCATCGTTGCCGAGCAGCTTATCCGCCTGCGCAAAGCCGATGCCCGCGGAAACGGATGTTGAGCTGTGCCCTGCACCAAAGCAGTCGTATTCGCTCTCACTCCTCTTGGTAAAGCCGCTCAAGCCTCCGCCGCGTCTGAGCGTGTCGAAGTCATCGCGTCTGCCCGTAACTATCTTGTGTACATAGCTCTGGTGTCCGACGTCGAATATCAAATGATCGTGCGGCACGTCAAAAACTCTGTGTATCGCCAGCGTCAACTCGACCACTCCAAGATTTGAGGCGAGATGCCCCCCGTTCTCTGTGACCTTTTCAACCAAAAAATCTCGGATCTCCTTGGCAAGCGAGGTTATTTCATCCTCCTGCAAGCCCTTAAGATCCGCAGGAGAATTTATTTTGCTCAGGTATTTGTATTCCGACATAAAATTCTCCCGTATTGTATCATCTCCCTATATTATATCATTTTTTGAAATTATTTCAATAGTTATTTGTAAATTTATAAAAAAGTATGATCAAGAGTCCACATAGCGAAAATTTCAAGATTTTCAGAAAAGTTCAAAAAAAGACTGCCGCGTTGGCAGTCTTTTTAAGGTGTTATTTAAGTGTTAGCTTATTTTCGCCCAGATCGTAGGAATAGGTATCGCTCCAATGGCGGCGGATGACGATCTCGGCGGTGCGGTCGGTATTGTTAAAGACGATCGACCACTGAGTATTACTCGTAAGAGAGCCATCCTTAGGTTCCTGTGATGCGGAAATGAGGGCGTCCCATGCGGTATCATTCGTATGATTGCCCTTTTGCTCCTCAAACACATCGAGGATCGCTTCATATCTTTCCTTACCGTGTCCGTAGATGCCGTTCCTCTGATTGGGAAGAACGCGATCGGCGTAAATGGTATAGAAATTCGTAACTACATCGACGGGGGTTGCCACGAGCTCACGAGTCTCGCTTTCGCAATCATACTCGACTACTCTGCCGTCTCCGCTCGCGTCGTTGATATAGAAGTGGTAATCCTTGCCTGCCGATGCGAACATATCGTACTGACTGAGAAGCTCGACCGCCTCCTCGGTGGTTGCCGCTCTATCAAGGACAAGTCGTATTGCAAGCGTTGTGAAGATGGTGGGCTTACCTGTATTCTGATTTACGGGGGTACTATCGACGACGAGAACAGCTATCGAAACGCCCTTTTCATTCATACCGTCAAGGCAGATAAAGGGTGCTGTCAGAGTCGCCATTCTTTTAGCTATGCTCTCCTCGGGGTGATCTGCTGAAACATTATTGAGTGCCGCAAAGGCGACGGAGCTATATCCGTCCTTGGGATCACAGTAGACGAGCATTGCGGATGTGTTTTTGCTGAAGTCGTAATTCCTTCCCATACGCTCGTCCCCATCCGTGCCCGTGAGCTGAAATGCGGAGCAACCGAAATTGGGTGCCTCAATAGATACCGGGAGAAGCGGCAGGGATTCGGTGAGAATTGCATCGAACATAGCCTGATTATCTGAAATTCCGTAATTGATGATGTTCTCAATACTGTAATCATACTTAACATTCATCGTATAAAGGTCGAAGCCGTCGTCGTAGGAGCTGATCTTTTCGATGGACGCCACGGTTGCTATTCTTGTGGCATAGATGCCGAAGAAGGTCAGAATACACACGAGAATCAATGCGAGAATTACAATCAATACCTGTTTCATAATAAAACCTCCGTAATATTTTGTTATATAAATCAGTCTATGGGTTTCATTGTGGGGAAAAGGAGAACGTCTCTTATGGCTGCGGAATCCGTAAGAAGCATAACAAGGCGGTCAACTCCAAATCCGAGGCCTCCCGTGGGGGCAAGTCCGTATTCAAGCGCCGTTACGTAATCGTAGTCGACCTCTGCATTGGAATCGGGCTCCTCGGCGAGCTTTGCAGCTACCTGACGCTCGAAGCGCTCCTTCTGATCAATGGGATCGTTGAGCTCGCTGAACGCATTGCCGAACTCGGTCGCGTTGATGAAATACTCAAATCTCTCGGTAAACGCAGGCTCATCTGCCTTACGCTTTGCGAGGGGGCTGTTTTCTACGGGATAATCGTAGATAAATGTGGGCTGTATGAGGTGCTCCTCAACGAAGGCGTCAAAGAGCTCTGCGAGCACAGTGCCCTTGGTTGCGTTTTCGGGAACGTCGACATGAAGCTCCTTTGCGCACGCTCTTGCGTCCTCGTCTGTCTTCCAGTCGTAATAATCCTTACCAGAATACTTCTTTACTGCCTCGACCATGCTAAGGCGCTCCCAATGGGACATATCTATCTCCGTACCCTGATACGTTATCGTGGTAGAGCCACAAACCTTGAGAGCAAGGAGCTTATACATCTCCTCAACAAGATCCATCATGCCCTTATAATCTGTGAACGCCTGATAGAGCTCGACGGTCGTGAACTCGGGGTTATGCTTTGTATCCATACCCTCGTTTCTGAAAATGCGTCCGACCTCGTAAACGCGATCCATACCGCCGACGATAAGACGCTTGAGGTAGAGCTCTGTCTCGATCCTGAGATACATATCCATATCGAGCGTATTATGGTGAGTCTTGAAGGGGCGAGCGGATGCACCGATCTCGAGGGGCACAAGTATGGGAGTATCGACCTCAAGGAAGCCCTTTCCGTCGAGATATTCCCTTATATACTTAAGAATGAGGCTGCGCTTAACGAAGGTATCCTTGACCTCGGGATTCATAATGAGGTCGACATACCTCTGACGGTAGCGCAGGTCGGTATCCCTGAGTCCGTGGAACTTCTCGGGGAGAGGAAGAAGGGATTTTGCAAGAAGCTCAATTCCGTAAACGTGGACGGAGATCTCTCCGCGGCGAGTCATAAATACCTTACCCGATACGCCGACTATATCGCCGATATCCCACTTTTTATACTGCTCGAAGGTCTCCTCGCCGACGTCGTTGATGCGGATGTAGCACTGTATTCTGCCCTTTCCGTCCATAACGTCGATGAAATTTGCCTTACCCATATCGCGGCGGCTCATGATCCTGCCCGCGATTCTTACATCCTTCTCATTATATTCGTCGAAATTGTTTTTGATATCGACGCTGTAAGTATCAAAATCGTACCTTACCTTCTGAAAGGGATCATTGCCCGACTCCTTGAGTGCGGTGAGCTTATCCCTTCTTATCTGAAGAACGGAATTGAGTTCTCTTTCCTCCTCTGCTGTGAGGAGCTCGTCATTTATCTCATTTACATTGTTTATTTCCGCCATTTTTACCTCCGAGCTTATCTTCTCGTAACCTCAAGGACTGTAAGTGTGAGAACGCCCGTGGGAGTCTCAACGCTTATCTTATCCTTGCCCGCACTTCTGCCCATAAGAGCGTGTCCTATGGGGGACTGATCCGAGATCTTGCCCTCAAGAGGATCGACCTCGTTTGAGCCGACAATATTATATTCCACTTCCTTGCCGAGTCTGTCGTTGAATACTCTTACGGTCGAGCCGATACTTACTACCGTGGTATCTATAGCGGTCTCGTCAACGATGAGCGCATTGTCGATCAGCGCCTGAAGCTCAAGGATCCTCGCCTCGTTCTTTGCCTGTTCATTTCTCGCCTCGTCATACTCCGAGTTCTCCGAAAGGTCTCCGAAGGAGCGTGCGACCGCGATCGCTTCCTTTATCTCCTCACGCTTTACCGTTTGACGCTCTCTAAGCTCATCCTGAAGTGCCTGAAAGCCTTCCTTAGTATACAACATCTGTTTTGCCTTAGCCATGGTAATTCTCCTATATAATTATAATTATTTTTTTAATCTATCAGAACCGAGACAGCCTCCTGCAGCTGATTATCAATATCCTCGGTAAGCTTGTAGAAATTGATGCTTGCGGCCTCTCCCTCAAGTGCTACGGTATGATCCGGCTCGATGCCGATGCCGCCGTCATAGCCAACTCCGCAGGGTGGGAAATAAAGCTTGGTCGTGAGCTTAAGTGCACCGTGGTACTGCTCACCGTATGCGGAGAGCGATATGATGCTCTGCATGCTTCCCTTTCCGTAGGTCTTTTCGCCCACGATGGTGGCAAGCTCATGATCACGAAGTGCAGAGGTAAAGAGCTCTGCTGCGCTCGCGGAATTTCCGTTTGCGAGGACTACCATATCATATCCTCTGTACTTACCGATATCCTCATTTGTAACATTACAGGTCGAGTATGCGGAGGACGAGGCATATTTAACGGTATCGACCTTGGTTATCTCGACAGCACCACTCGAATCCTTGGTAGAAAGAATGATATCATCGCGCTGGAGCAAGGTGCTGAGCACAGCCACAACGGACGCGAGGTCTCCGCCCGGGTTATTGCGAAGATCGAAGATGAACTTATCGCATCCTGACGCAATGAGCTGATCCATACAGCTCTTGAACTGCGTGGGGGTGGTAAGATTGAACTCGCTGATGGAGACGATTCCGACGGAGGAATCTCTCTTTGAGGTCTTGCAGGTAACGCTTACGGATGTTACCTTTGCCCTCTGAGCTTTAATGTCGATGACCGTTCCGTTTCTGTCCACGGTAAATTCCGCATACGTGCCCTCTGCGCCCTTGAGCTTGGAGACAGCGTATTGGAAGGTCTCGTAGCAGGCGGCGTTATTTATCTCGTCATCGGTATAATCGGGATAGAGCTCGCGGAGCGTGGTCTTATTCTTTTCAACTATATCGGCAAGAGCGACCGTTTTGCCGTCAACCTTTATATGGGTTAGCTTATCGCCCACCTCGAGCGTGCTCTGCGCAGGGGAATCGGGCATTATCATAACTACCTCCATAAAGTAGCCGTCGTAGTCAAATATGACCTGAACGCCTATTCCGTAGAGGTCGCCCTGATTGTCGGATATAAGCTCCTCATACTCAGCAGGGGTATAGAACATAGCGTACTTATCCCCCGTTACCTGAAGGTATGCACGGATCGCGGCGATGACTGCGCTCTCGTAGTCGACGTCAAATATAGAATAATTTCTGAAAAGCGCGTCGATAAGATAGAAGGTATCCCTATAATCGTAGGACTCCCCACTTCCGTCGGGGCTTTCAATAGTGGGCTTTGTTGTGGTGGAGCTCATTTCGGGACCGACTATGATGCAGGAGATGCACGAGGTTACGATGATGACAAGCACGATCGCGAGAGCTATGAGCGATAGCAATAAATTCTTTTTCATAATTTTGATTTTGCCTCCATTCCGCCATAGGCGTTTTTTTAGAAAAGCACACCAAGCGAAACGGATACTCTCCGTTTCGCTTGAGAGCGATCAATATTTCGAGGAAACAGATCTGAGATATTTCTGAACCATCAAGGCGACCTTGAAGGTTATCGCGTGGTCAAATTCACGCAGGTCAAGTCCTGTGAGCTTGCGGATCTTTTCCAGCCTATAAACGAGTGTATTTCTATGAACGAAAAGCTTTCTCGATGTCTCGGAAACATTGAGGTTATTTTCAAAGAAGCACTGTATCGTCATGAGCGTCTCCTTATCGAGGGAGTCAAGGCTGCCCTTCTTAAAGACCTCCTGAAGGAACATCTCGCACATTGTCGTGGGAAGCTGGTATATAAGTCTTCCGATACCGAGATTTTCATAGCTGATTATGTTCTTTTCCGTCTCGAACACCTTGCCGACGTCGAGAGCGACCTGAGCCTCCTTATAGGCTCTCGCAAGGTCCTTTATATTATCGACCACGGAGGAGATTCCTATTGCGACCTTTGCGTAATACTCGTTATTGAGCGTATTGACGATGGATGTAGCCATCTTCTCTATCTCACGCTGATCCGTGCCCTGCTTGATATCCTTTACTATGACCACATCCTGCTCACTGACGCTGATTATATAGTCCTTGGACTTATCGGGGAACATATTTTGCAGCATCTCGTAGGGCATCATATCGGTCTTGCCGTAGAACTTCACGAGGAATACTATGCGTATCTCCTCGGTATTGAAGTGAAGCTCCTTGCTCTTAATGTATATGTCACTCGGAAGAATATTATCAAGGATGATGTTTTTGATAAACGAGCCCTTGTCGTACTTCTCGTCGTAGAGATTCTTGATATTAGCAAAGGAAACAACGAGTATCTTGGCATATTTCTCAGCCATTCTATCGTCTCCCTCAACAAACACGAAGTACTCCGATCTCGAGCCCGAGGTGATGGGGCTATAGGTATTACCAAGATAGGTAAAGGTCTTGGGGGAATACGATATCTCCTCCGCAACTCCCTGTCTTACCTCACCGATCTTCACAAGCTCAGAGCAAGCAACAACGACTCCGTTTTCATCGACCACGCCGATGACGCGATCGACTGCGTCCTTCATCTGATGAACAACGCTCTGAAATAATCTGTTAGACATAACTTTTAACCTCTCATTCATAAGCATTAATTGCTTTTGTACATACTACACTATATCATACACTATTTTTTGTGATTTTTCAATAGGTCTTTTGATATTTTTTATAATTTTCTTAAAAAAATTCGTATTTTTTTAGTAAAATCCGTACTCATTGTGCAAAATTCACAATTCGAGTTCATAAACGAGTGCGGCGAGGGCAAATATCGAGGCTGTTTCCGTTCTCAAAATGCGTTTTCCGAGTCCTATTTGGGAAAATCCTCTCTCCGCCGCAACCTGTGCCTCGGCAGGGGAAAATCCCCCCTCACTCCCGATTATCACCGCGATATCGTGAAGCTGCCGCTCGGCTCTGAGGGTGCGAAGGGCGGCTTTCATAGGCACGGTATCCTTTCCCTCGTAGCAGAAAAGCACCGCGTCGCACTTGGATGCGGCATCGAAGGCGGTGCGCAGGTCGCAGGTGGGCAGGACCTTTGGTATGACCGCTCTCCTGCACTGCTTTGCCGCCTCATAAGCGATACGCGATCTGCGTTCGGTCTTGCGCTCCTCCGCCTCGGGCTTGATGCGGACAACACAACGCTCGCTCTCAAAGGGGGTTATATCGTAGACACCGCACTCGACAGCCTTTTGAATTATGAGGTCGAGCTTGTCCCCCTTCGGCATCGCCTGATAGAGGTGAACACGTGCAGGAAGCTCAGTATCGGAGAGAGTGCGACTGACAATCTTAGCACGGACGCAGTTTTCCTCAAAGCTATCAAGTATGCAATCGTATTCATAGCCACTCGCGTCGGAGACGGTGATGTGTTCCCCTGCCGCCATTCTGAGCGAGCGCGAGATGTGGTGCGCATCGTCGCCCGTGATGCGAACGTGGCTTTCATCTATATATTCATCTGTAACAAAAAATCTCGGCATAGCAACTCCTGCAGAATTTATTTTATATACTTATTATACAATATATACACCATTTTGTCAAAGGTTTTTTACATCAAAAGAAAATAAAAAAGGACACGGCAAGCCGTGTCCTTGAGTATAAAAATTTATATATGCTTCATCCTTATCATTCAGCCTTGAAGATCTCGGATGCACTGGACGCAAGTCCTGCAAGTCCCTGGATCTCGGAGGGAATGATGATCTTGGTAGCCTGACCGTCAGCTGCCTTTTCAAATGCCTCAAGGGATCTGATAGCAAGGAACTCCTTCGAAGGCTCGGAGGTGTTGACCATCTTGATACCTTCTGCGGTAGCCTGTTGAACCTGAAGAATAGCCTCAGCTTCACCTTCTGCCTCACAGATCATAGCCTCTCTGCGTGCCTCAGCGGCAAGTATCTCAGCCTGCTTCTGACCCTCTGCCTCGAGAATCGTAGCCTGCTTGATACCCTCTGCCTTAAGTATAGCGGACTTTCTTTCTGCCTCAGCAAGGATTATCTGCTCACGGCGGGTACGCTCAGCGACCATCTGCTTCTCCATGGCATCCTGTATCTGCTTAGGAGGAATGATATTCTGTATCTCAACGCGGGTAACTCTGAGTCCCCAAGCGTCAGCTGCCTCGTCAAGGATAACTCTCATCTGTGTATTGATGAGATCTCTCGACGTAAGTGTAGCATCAAGCTCGAGATCACCGATAAGGTTACGGAGAGTAGTAGCGGTGAGCTTAGCGATAGCGTCGATAGGATCCTTATGACCGTAGACGAAAAGCTTACAGTCGGATACCTGATAGAACACTACTGCGTCAATTCTCATGCGAACGTTATCCTTAGTGATAACATCCTGCTCGTCTGTATCAAGAACCTGTTCTCTGAGGTCGATTATAGCACGACGTCTTGCAGGTCTCTCGATAAAGGGGATCTTGATATGAAGTCCCGTGTGCCATGTTCTGGAGTAAACACCGAGTCTCTCCATAACACGTGCTTCACCCTGAGGAACGATTCTGAGGTTAGCTATTGCGATAAGAACTGCCAAAAGCAGAAGACCGCCTGCAACAAGAAGTATATCAGTCATTTTTTCGTCCTCCTATATTACTTTGTTACCTTGTCTCTGGAGCAAACGAGTTTGACACCGCTTATATCGCTCACGTAGACAATAGTTCCAGCTTCGATAAAATCATCTTCATCAACCGACATAGCACTCCAAATGCCCCACCTGAGCTTCACGAGGCCTTTAACGTGAATATTGGAAATATCCTCGGTTACGATTCCTCTCTCACCGATAAGAGCGGTAAGATTAGTCTTGCCCTTCTTAGTCCTCTTGAGCTTCTTATTGAATGCGATCTTAAATATAAGAAGCGAAATGAGCGAAACGACCGCAAAAGCTGCGACCTGTATCGCAAAATCCTTAAGGCTGTCGCCACTCTTAAAGAAGGAAAGCAATAGAGCTACGGCTGCGGCAGGCATAAACCATACCGTTACAACATCGCTTGGTGTACGAACCTCAAAAACTATAGCGAGGACGAGAACAACAAGCCACAAAAGACTTAAAGCATATTCAAGCATATATTTTTTCTCCTCTGTTATGTATTAAATATTCAAACGGTGCGTCCGCCGCCTTTGGGTATCTTGTACAAGAAAGGCCCTCCCAAATTTAGCAAAATACACGGTTCAATATTTTGTGTCATACTATAGTACCACATTTTTTGAGGCGTGTCAATGTTTTTTTCTGAATTTTTTTTATTTTTTCTTAATTTTTAAAAAAATCTTGTGTTGGAGCAAAAAATGTGATATAATCTATTGATTATAGTTTAGCAATATAAACGGAGGTTGCCAAAATGGAGCACGATGAAATAAATATTCCCGATACGGAGCAGGTCTCCCCACGCGGCGGAAGGGCGGCTCGGGTTATCGGCAGCATATTCGATACCCTGCTCTGGGCGTTGATCGGTGTGATGATCATTTCCCTTGCCTTTTTCAAGGTGTGCACGGTCAACGGCTCATCCATGAGAAATACGCTCACCCACGGGCAGAGGCTCGTGATAAGCGATCTTTTCTACACACCAAGCGAGGGTGATATCGTGGTCTTCCACGAGACTGGTGCACTCAATGAGCCGCTCGTAAAGCGTGTGATCGCTACGGGCGGTAAATGGGTAAAGGTCGATGCGGACGCAGGGCTCGTTTACGTTTCCACCGATCCCACGTTTGACGAGAGTGATATCGTGGACGAGAGTGCATATGTCTATCTTGAGGGCGGCACCTACGCATCGAGCGGTCAGCTGACGTGCTACGTGCCCGAGGGCTACCTCTTCGTTATGGGCGATAACAGGAACAATTCCCTCGACAGCCGCTCGGCATCGGTCGGCGTGGTCGACGAGCGGACGGTGATGGGCAAGGTAATATTCAGCATATACCCGTACAGCACCATCGGAGTGCCGAAATGATAACATAATTATAAATATAGAAACGGAGACACAGGATGCCATCTGAACAGATACAGTGGTTCCCCGGGCACATGGCGAAAACGCGCCGAATGATCTCGGAGAATCTCAAAAACGTAGATGTAGTTATAGAGCTACTTGACGCGCGCATACCCAAAAGCTCGCGCAATCCCGAAATAGCAAGGCTCACCGCGGGCAAGCCACATATAATACTTCTGAACAAGACCTCCCTTGCAGATCCCGAAATGACCTCCCTCTGGTGCAAGCACTACTCGAGCGAGGACACCTATTGCATACCGACGGACTGCGTCAGCGGCACGGGTATTCCTCGGATCAAGGAAACGGTCGATACCCTTCTTGCGGAAAAAATAGCGAGATACGATTCCAAGGGCATGAGCGGCAGGAGGCTCAAGGCGATGATCGTTGGAATTCCCAACGTCGGCAAGTCCTCACTCATCAACAAAATATGCGGCGGTAAGAAGGCTAAGGTCGAGAACCGCCCCGGTGTCACGCTCGACAAGCAATGGGTATCGACGAGCATAGGGCTTGATCTTATGGATATGCCTGGTGTGCTCTGGCCCAAGTTCGACGACCGCACCACGGGAGAAAATCTTGCACTCACAGGGGCGATCAAGGATAAGATACTTGATACCGAAACACTCGGGCTCGTGCTCTGCAGAAGACTGCGTGCCCTCTATCCCGAGCTTCTTATCGCAAGGTACAAGCTCGGTGATATAGATATAACGGATATGACCGATCTTGAAATATTTGACGAGATAGGAAGACGTCGCGGATTTATGATGCGTGGCGGAGAGATAGATTACGAGCGGACCGCAAATATGCTACTTGACGAGCTCAGGAGCGGCAGGATCGGCAGGATAACGCTTGACAGAATATAAGATAGGAATATAAATTATGCTGGAATACACTATTGAGCAGGAGCTCACGGAGCGCGGATATGTAAGCATCTGCGGCGTTGACGAGGCAGGCAGAGGACCTCTGTGCGGTCCCGTTTTTGCGGCGGCGTGCATACTCCCGATGGGGCTCGTGATAGACGGGCTCAACGATTCAAAGAAGCTCTCCGCCAAGCGTCGCAGTGAGCTATCGGATATAATAAAGGCTAATGCTATCGCCTACTGCATCGCGCAGGCAAGCGTCAGCGAGATAGACGAGCTGAACATACTCGAGGCGGATATGCTCGCTATGCGCAGAGCCGTTGAGGGACTCTCACAGCGTGCGGATTTTGCCATAATCGACGGAAACGTCAGCCGTGGCTTTGAGATACCGACCATGACGCTGATCAAGGGCGATGCGACCTCCCCGTCCGTTGCCGCCGCGTCGATACTTGCCAAGGTTGCAAGGGACGAGCTCTGCATCGAGATGGACAGGCAGTATCCCGAGTACGGAATTGCCAAAAACAAGGGCTACGGAACGCGCGAGCATATGGACGCTCTCAGAAAATACGGTCCCTCGCCCATACACAGAAAAAAATTTATAAGATTTTTGGATAGCGATAAATAATATGAGAAACACCACCGACGTCGGAAGATACGGAGAGAGCGTAGCCTGCTTCTATCTTCAGAGCAAGAAATACAAGATCATAGAGCAAAATTATTATGCATCCCACAACGAGATAGACATCATTGCCGAGAACAAAAAATATATTATCTTCGTGGAGGTCAAGACGCGCTCCTGCGCAGGAGAACGGGACCTCGCCTTCGGCACGCCCGCTATGGCGGTAACGGTATCGAAGCAGAGACGCACGCTTGCCGCTGCGCAGGCGTATCTCATAGATCATCCGACGAAAAAGACGCCGAGAATGGACGTCGTGGAGGTCTATCTTTCAAAGCCCCGATTCGGAGAGCCTGCCGAGGTTCTAAAAATAAATCATATAGAGGATGCATATTCATACTGATGAAGCTTTTTGATCTGCATTGTGATACGGCGACACGGCTCTTATCGGAGCATCAGTCGCTCACGGAAAATACCTTTCATATTTCCCTCTCCGCCGCACGCTCGCTTGAGTCCTACGCTCAGGTGATGGCGGTCTGGACGGACGCGCGCCTTTCTGACGCTTTAGGATATGCGAGATTCCATGAGGTCGTAAAAAACCTGCGTCGCGAGATCTTGCAGGCGTCCGACCTTGCCGCACTTGTAGCGGACGCAGACGGACTTTGTGATGCTCTTGCGTCCGGCAAGGTGGCGATGATACTCTCCGTTGAGGACGCGAGGATACTTGAGGGCGATCTCTCAAGGCTCGACGTGCTGAGAGCGGAGGGAGTTCGGACGCTGACGCTGAATTGGAGCGGTGTTACCTGCATTGGCGGCGCCCACGATACGGACGTCGGGCTGTCGGAATTCGGTCGCACCGTTGTCGAGAGGTGCTTTGATATCGGGATCGTGCCCGACGTCTCCCACTGCTCCCACCGCGGAACGAGTGAGGTGATCGCTCTTGCACGTGAGCGTTCCCTGCCGATAATTGCGAGCCATTCCGATTCCTATACCCCAACCCCCCACACGAGAAATCTGCGTGATGAGAATTTTCTTGCGATACGCGATCTTCACGGGCTCGTCGGCATAAATCTCTGCCCGACGCATCTGAGGGACGGCGGCGATGCTGCACTCTGCGACGTGATACGCCACATCGAGCACTATCTCTCACTCGGCGGTGAGGAAGTAATTGCGATGGGCTGTGATCTTGACGGGACCTCCCTGCCACGCGGCTTTTCGGGGCTATCGGACATTCCGAGCATCGCAGAGGAGCTGGCAAGGCTGAATTATTCGAATACACTTATTGAGCGTATTACATACGGAAATGCACTTGATTTTTTCAAAAGGAGCTTATAAATTATGAAATTTTACAGCACGCGCGACGAGAAGAGACGTGAATATTCGCCGACCGAGGTCATAAAGCTCGGGCTTGCTCCCGACGGCGGACTTTTTGTGCCCGAAAGTATACCCACGCTCACTCTCGCCGAGATCGAAAGACTCGGCGCGCTCACCTATCCCGAGCTTTCCGCGAGCATTTTATCAATGTTCTTTACAGATTTTACTTATGACGAGATACTGTCGGACTGCCGCTCTGCATATTCGCAGGAGAGCTTTGTGCCCGAGGTATGTCCGCTCGTAAGGGCGAATGACGGCACGTATCTCTTAGAGCTTTGGCACGGGCCGAGCTGCGCCTTTAAGGATGTGGCACTTCAGCTGATGCCCCGTCTGTTTTCGCGTGCGATGAGGCATAGCGGCGAGAGCAGACGTGCGCTCGTGCTCGTTGCGACCTCGGGCGACACGGGAAAGGCGGCTCTCGAGGGCTATTCCGATGTGGACGGCACGGATATTGCTGTATTCTACCCCGACGGCGGCGTCAGCGAGATACAGAGGCTTCAGATGGTAACACAAAGTGGCTCGAACGTCTGCGTCTGCGGTGTGAGGGGCAATTTTGACGATATTCAGAGCGCGGTCAAGCGTGTTTTCTCCGATCCCGAGATAAATTCTACGCTCTCGGAGCTCGGCTACTTCCTCACGAGTGCAAATTCGATAAATTTCGCGCGCTTTGCTCCGCAGATACCCTATTATTTCAAGGCATACTGCGAGCTTTTGCACCGTGGCGAGATAAAGCTCGGCGAGAGGATCGCGATATGCGTTCCGACGGGCAATTTCGGTAATATACTTGCCGCCTACGTGGCAGGGCTTATGGGACTTCCCGTTGAGAGACTGATCTGCGCATCAAATGCCAACAGTGTGCTGACGGAATTTTTCTCCTGCGGACGCTATAACAGAGGCAGGGATTTTTACACGACTGTCTCGCCCTCTATGGATATACTTATCTCGAGCAATCTTGAAAGACTGCTCTACTACGTCTGCGGAGCATCCCGCACAGCGGAATATATGTCCGACCTGCAGAAAAACGGCGAATACACGCTGACGGACGCCGAGATGTCCGAGATACGCAGGATGATATCGGGCTATTGCGCGGACGATGCCCTGACGCTTGAAACTATTGCGAGGTATTATGGGGAGTACGGCTACCTTGCAGACACGCATACCGCCGTGGCACTCTCGGCACTTGATCAGCATAGAGCATCGGATCCCTCCGCATCAGATGTAAAAGCTGTGGTCGCATCCACGGCAAGCCCGTATAAATTCGCCACGAGCGTTTATTCCGCACTCTTCCCCGCGTCGGATATACCGCAAGGAGGAGTCGAGGTGCTGAATGATCTCTCTGACGCCACGGGCACGGAAATACCGATGCCCCTGCGCGATCTTGACAAGAGAGAGGTAAGGTTTACGGAGTGTATCCTGCCCTCGGAGATAGGTGCGAGAGCTATCGAATACGTAAAGCAAAAGGGCGCGAAAAAATAAAGCATACCTCGTAGAGATATGCTTATCGGAATATTCGCTTACCCGTTATTCGGCTCTGTTCTTAAAGGTCGTACAGAGCGTTTCACCGCTGACCTGTGCGCGATCGGGACCTACCTTGATGTGCCCCGCACAGCATTTTCCGTTCGCCTCGTGGTACGCACAGCTCGTAACATCGCAGGTTATGCCCTTGATCACCTTGGAGCCACAGCCGCAATTTCTCTCATTATTCATAGCACTACTCCCATCCGCCGTAAGGCTTAAAAAATTTTTGAGATTTCTCTCGCAGATAGTATCTGCAAAAAAGCTTTATCCTATACACGAAAGGAGCACTTAATGTCGCTGTACGTAATATCGGATCTTCATCTTTCGACGAACGAGATGACGAATAAGTCCATGGAAAGGTTTGGGCCAAGATGGAGCAATTACCACACAAAGCTCGAGCGTAGCTTTCGGGCGATAATCAATCCCGACGATACAGTTGTTATCCCCGGGGATATATCGTGGGCTATGACGCTCGATGAGGCACTCTCCGACTTCAAATTTCTCGATTCCCTACCCGGTACGAAGATCATCGGTAAGGGGAATCACGATTTCTGGTGGTCGACCGCATCAAAAATACATACATTTTTCGAGGCGAACGGGATAACCACGGTAAAGCTCCTTCACAACAACGCCTATATGCTCGAGGACTGCATCATTTGCGGCTCACGCGGCTGGTTCTACGACGAAAAGCAGCAGAGGACGGTCGGCGAGGTCGATTACGATAAGATCATCGCACGCGAGGCGCAAAGGCTCGAGATCAGCATAAAGGCGGCGCTTGAGCTATCGGCTCTGCGTCCCGAGCTTCCGATACTCTGCTTTTTGCACTTCCCTCCCGTTTTCGGCGACCTTGTGTGCGACAAAATACTCGACGTGATCAAGAAATACGGTATCAAGACCTGCTATTACGGTCATATACACAACAATTATTCGATACCGAGACAATTTGAATATGACGGCGTTACCTTCGTTATGGTGGCGGCGGATTATCTGAATTTCGTCCCTATGCCGGTATTTCTTTAATTTTTCGTCTTTTTTATTGGCTTTTCACCTGTCTTTTTGCAAAAAACAACTTGACTTTTTGACAGGAATTATATATAATGTGTTATGTAAAAAATCTTGGAGGATTTAAAAAATGAAACTTATCAAAAATGAAAAGCTCGAGGGCAGCAAGGCGGAACTTCACTTTTCCGTAGAGCAGTCCGTTTTCGAGGCAGCCTGCGAGCGCGCTTACAAAAAGGAAGTTAAGAAGCTTAACGTTCCCGGATTCAGAAAGGGCAAGGCACCCAGAGCAATGATCGAGAAGATCTACGGCAAGAGCTTCTTCTACGATACCGCTATCAATGATATCCTTCCCGATGCATACGAGGCAGCAGTTAAGGAGGCAGGCATTGATCCCGTGGCACAGCCCGAGATAGATATCCTTTCTCTTGACGAGAACGGCGTCGTATTCACCGCAAAGGTATTCGTAAAGCCCGAGGTATCCATTGACGGCTATTTCGGCATCGAGGTCACCAAGGAGGTCGCTCCCGTTACCGACGAGGAGATCGACAAGGAGCTTCAGCTCGTAAGAGAGAGAAACAGCCGCGAGAGCGATGCTAACGATCGCCCCGCAGAGCTTGGCGATACCGCTGTTATCGACTTCGAGGGCTTCGTTGACGGCGTTGCATTCGACGGCGGTAAGGGCGAGGATTACGCGCTCAAGCTCGGCTCAGGTCAGTTCATCCCCGGCTTCGAGGATCAGATCGTGGGACACAGCGTTGACGACGAGTTCGACGTAAACGTTACCTTCCCCGAGGACTACCACGCTGAGGAGCTTGCAGGCAAGGCTTCCGTATTCAAGGTAAAGCTCCACGCACTCACCAAGGTCGAGCTTCCCGAGCTTGACGACGAGTTCGCTAAGGATGTTTCCGAATTCGATACTCTTGATGAATACAAGGCTGATCTTAAGTCAAAAATCGAAAGCAGACACGAGACAAGTGCGCAGAATGCAGTTGACGGTCAGATAATGGACGCGCTCGTTGCAAGGCTCGTAGCCGAGATCCCCGAGCCCATGTTCGAGACCGAGGCTGAGAACTTCGTTCGCGATTACGACAACCAGCTCAGAATGCAGGGACTTGATCTCCAGACATATCTCAAGTACACAGGCATGACCGAGGAATCTCTCCGCACCCAGTTCCGTCCGCAGGCAGAGATGCAGGTAAAGCTCAGACTCGCGCTCGAGAAGATCGCAGAGCTTGAGGGCATCGTTCCCTCCGAGGACGACGTGAACGGCGAGTATACAAGGATCGCCGAGGCTTACGGCATCGACGTTGAGCAGGTCAAGGCTTCCATTCATCCCTCCTATATCACAGAGGATATGAAGGTCAAGCTTGCACTTGACGCAGTTAAGGAAAAGACCGTAGTCAAGGCTCCCGCAAAGAAGAAGGCTACGAGAAAGTCCGCTCCCAAGGCTGAGACTGTTGAGGGTGAGACTGCAGAGGCTGATGCTGAGGTAAAGCCCGCTAAGAAGCCCAGAAAGTCCACAAAGAAGACCGCGAGCGAGGAAACAGAGGCTTAATTCACTTCCCCTCGGCGACTGATAAATCTATTTATAAGGAGGTCATTAACATGATCAATAATTCATTAGTGCCAATGGTCGTAGAGCAGACCGGAAGAGGCGAAAGATCCTACGATATCTTTTCAAGACTGCTTAATGACCGCATTATATTCCTCTCCGACGAGGTAAACGATACTACCGCCTCCCTTGTGGTGGCACAGCTCCTTTACCTCGAGGCGCAGGATCCCGATAAGGACATTTCCTTCTATATCAATTCCCCAGGTGGCTCCGTTACCGCGGGAATGGCTATCTACGATACGATGAACTTCATCAAGTGCGACGTTTCCACCGTCTGCATAGGTATGGCGGCAAGCATGGGCGCGTTCCTGCTCTCCGCAGGTGCTAAGGGCAAGAGATTTGCTCTCCCCAACAGCGAGATAATGATCCACCAGCCCCTCGGCGGTGCTAAAGGTCAGGCTACCGATATCAAGATACAGGCTGAGCTCATTCTCCGCACACGCGACAGGCTCAACACTATCCTCGCTCAGAATACGGGCAAGAGTGTTGAGGAGATCGCTCGCGATACGGAGAGAGACAATTATATGACCGCAAACGACGCTCTTGCATACGGTCTTATCGACAAGGTCATCGAAAAGCACGTTTGATAAATTAAAGGAATAATTTTATGGCTAACAGTAAAAAGAGCCAAGGAAGCGGCAATACCGAGAAACGGTATTGCTGCTTCTGCGGTAGACCTGAGGGACAGGTAAATTTCCTCATTCCCTCCCCTAACGGCGTATATATCTGCGACTTCTGCGTCGACACCTGCTATGAGATAGTTGAGGAGGCGTTCGCGGACTATTCCGAAAAGAACGCTCCGAAGAAGATCAAGCTCGACGAGCTTCCAAAGCCCTGCGACATCAAACGCACGCTTGACGAGTACGTCATAGGTCAGGACGAGGCTAAGGTGGCGCTCTCGGTCGCGGTGTATAACCACTACAAGAGGATACTCTCCAAGGAGCAGGCGTCCGACAGTAAGGAGCTTGACGGCGTTGAGCTTCAGAAGAGCAACGTCCTTCTTATAGGCCCTACGGGCGTCGGAAAGACCTACCTTGCACAAACACTCGCAAAGACGCTCCAGGTTCCCTTTGCCATCGCTGACGCTACCACCCTTACGGAGGCAGGATACGTCGGTGAGGACGTCGAGAACATTCTCCTGCGTCTCATACAGGCGGCGGATTACGACGTTCAGAGAGCGGAGAGAGGTATCATCTATATCGACGAGATCGACAAGATCTCAAGACGCAGTGAGAACCGCTCGATAACCCGAGACGTTTCGGGCGAGGGCGTTCAGCAGGCACTGCTTAAGATACTTGAGGGTACGGTCGCAAACGTTCCCCCTCAGGGCGGAAGAAAGCATCCAAATCAGGAATTCATACAGATAAATACCTCGAATATCCTCTTTATATGCGGAGGCGCATTCGACGGACTCGAGCAGATCATCGAAAAGCGCAAGGGCAACAACACGATAGGCTTTGGTGGCGAGGTCAAGAAAAAGAGCGAGAAGCGTAAGGACGGCATCTATCGCGATGTAACGTCTCACGATATCGTGAAATACGGTCTCATTCCCGAGCTCATCGGAAGAATACCCGTTATCGTGGCTCTCTCGGAGCTCGATAAGGACGCGCTCAGGCGCATCATCACCGAGCCGAGAAATTCGCTGATGAAGCAGTATATCAAGCTCTTCTCCATCGACGGCGCGACGCTCGAGTTTGAGGATGACGCGATCGACGCTATTGCGGAGCTCGCCATAGCCCACAACACTGGCGCGAGGGGCCTGCGCTCCATTATGGAGGGCTTTATGATGGATCTGATGTATTCCACCCCATCAAGGACCGATATCGAGAAGATAATCATTACAAGGGATACTGTTGTGAACAAGGCCGAGCCTAAATACGTTCTGAAGCAGTCCTGATAATAAAAAAATATGCTACTTTGGCTTTTTCAAGCCAAAGTAGCATATTTTTTATTTTAGGTTTACGTTCCGCAGGGCTTTTCGCCACAGTGCGAGGGACGTGTGGGTGGGATCGTGCCTGCAGTAAACTCCTGCACGGGAAATGCCATGCATCTGAAGGCGTCGCAGGGGCTCTCCTCGGAGTGGGGCGGACATTCCTTGTCGGGAACGACGTATTCGCTCGCATTTATGAGGTACTGCGCAGGGCGCACGATGCGTATTACGGAGAATATGCCGAGGGATACGGCAAGAAATCTCTCTCCACCCTCGTCAAGCTGTCCTCCCGTGCATCTTGCGACGCCCTCGGGAATATCCGAGCAGCTGCAGCAGCAGACGCAACGGCAGCCCTGCCGCTTTTCCATTATTCTTGCGCTAAGTATAATGGGATCGACCGCCTCAACAACGGCTGTCGGCAGATTGCCCTCCGAGCAGCAGATGTTCTCGCCGCCATCGCAGATATCAGTATTTCCTGTACTGCGGAATACATTGAGATTGCTCTCACCGCCGAAAAGTATGACATTCTTCTCTACCACGGCAACTCCGTCAAATTCCTGCGGCTTTCCGCCACCGAGGCACGCCTCAAAGCCCATACGGATATAAAGCCTGACGTTCACCGAATAAAAGCCCCGATTGAAGGGTATAGGATCGACTGTGATATTGCTCTGCGCTATGCAGGAGCTCTTTACACGTATATTTCCCGTCCTCTCGATTATATCGTTGCCAAAGCCGCCGAGAAAGACGCGGACGTTCTCATAGCAGTCCCTGTCCCTGCAGGAATCGAGAACGCGGTTCGCCTCTATACAAACGGTATCCCGTCCGCCGACGGAGCTCTGGCAAGTAAATCTATTTTCCGACATAACTTTACCTCCCAAAAATGATAAGGAAGAGTTAGCTTCCCTCTTCCTTAATATACTATGCAAAAGATGACGCTTTGACAACGCGATATCAAAATTGCCGCCGCATCTTTTCGAGTGCCGCCTTCTCAAGCCTTGACACCTGAGCCTGCGAGATGCCTATCTCCTGCGCGACCTCGACCTGCGTTCTGTTGTCGAAAAATCTCATATCTATGATCCTCCTCTCCCTTGCGTCGAGGACTCGCATAGCCTCCCTCAGCGCGATACTCTCGAGCCATCTCTCGTCGCCCGAGCTTGCATCGCTGAGTTGATCTATGACGTAGATCGAGTCGCCGTTGTCGGTGTATACAGGCTCGTAGAGTGAGATCGGCGCGACGATCGCCTCCATTGCATACGCCACAGCCTCCTTGCTCTCGCCCATTTTCTCCGCTATCTGAACGGCAGTCGGCTCATTCTCGTTGTCCCTTGTAAGCTCCTCACGGACGCTGAGCGCGTGGTATGCGAGATCTCGCAGAGAGCGGCTGATGCGTATCGAATTATTGTCCCGAAGATATCTCCGTATCTCGCCGATTATCATTGGCACTGCGTAGGTCGAGAACTTGACCTCAAGGTCGAGATTGAAATTATCCACCGCCTTTATCAGCCCCACACAGCCCACCTGAAAAAGGTCGTCCGCATTCTCACCCCTGCCCGAAAAACGCTGTATTATGCTCAGCACGAGCCGCAGATTTCCGTTTATCAGCTCCTCTCGCGCGCTCACGTCCCCTGCCTTCGACCGCTCGAGCAGCTCCCTCTTTCGCCCGTCGCTGAGAACACCCAACTTTGACGTATTCACACCGCAGATCTCCACCTTATTATAATACATAAAAACACCCCTCGCCGACACAGCTCTCGCCTTTTATATGCAAATTATTGACTGCGCGCGCATAGGGTTATTCAAGATCACGATATGCAAAGAATGGTAAATAATAAAAAATAGCGGACACCTGTCCGCTATTTTTTAGTCTATATCCTCGATGACCTGCTCGGGGGGATTTTCAAGAACTCTCGGATTCTCAAAGAACTTCTTCATCATCTTGAAGGAGGACGCATAGTAGTATCCGTCGCAAATTCTCTCATCCGTGGTTACCTTCATTTCTATGTACCTGTACTTCTTGACATTTCCCTCGTCGTCCATCTTTACGCCGTGCTGCTTAGCACCGTATGCCACAAATACGGGAAGGTTTCCGAAATCGTATATATGGTGGTATATGGGGCGTATTCCAAGCGAGCCCATTGACGTGATTATCATTGAGCCGTGGAAGGGGCTGAGGTTGAGTATGAACTTGGGAAGTATACCGTAGTAGTCGAGCTTCTTGATGAACCATATAAAAAATCTCATAAGGAATCGGGGAATGTAATTAAATATCTTTGCGAGCTTGTCAACTCCGTTGGAATTCTCCTCGTCCTTGTTCTCCTCAACTACCTTATTGAACTTATCATAGACATCATACACCGTGTCGGTAGGCTCAAACTCGACCTTTATGCAGGTCTCCTCGCCGTCAAGAGCCATCTTCTTTTTGATCGTCATAAGGACCTGAATATTATTCCTTGCGTAGATGGTCTGACCGCTGACAAAGCGGTTGATCGCAGGACGCTGAGAGACGACGCGAACGTATGCGGCGATTATTACGTGCAGAAGGGTAAAATTCTTCCTTCCTGCTCTTATCTGCTCGCGGCAGAACTTTTCCGCCTCAGCTATCTCGAGTTTCTCCGTAAAGAAATTCTGCGAATCACTTCTTCTGGGCATGATATAGGGCATTATTCTGATGATAGGATCTATCGACCTGAGCTTTCTGCCCTCCTTGCGGTCGCCGAGGCGCCACTTTCTTTTAGTTTCAGACATTTGAATATCTCCGTTCTTTGTGATGCCGCAAAAACGGCATCTTGGTGTAAAATCAATATTCATAAAAAATGAATATTAATACATTCCTAATGCAGTATTACTACAAGCATTTGTGATTATAGCACACTTTTATTCATTTGTCAAACATTTTTTCGAATTTTCTTGATATATGTCTTTTTTTAGTGCTATCAAAGGCTCTCGAGGTATGTAGAGATACCGCTTTCGATATATTCTATGTTTTCTGCGTGCACCTCCCTGTCGCGAGGGGTATGAATATTCGGTGTATAAAGAAGTCCGTGAGAAGTACGCTTTGTGGCTACGCAGGCAATACCGCGCGGAAAGCTCTTGTGGTCGGAATTAGCCTCACCCTCCTTGTGCGTGCAGGCATCGACGGTGAAGCTCTCGCTCGTCGGGAAGGCGTTCCTCACCTCTGCGAGGTCTTTGCCATCGGACAGAGCCTTGTTTGCAATGAGAATTATATTATTTCCGTTTCCTATGCAGTCGAAGTTGATTATCAAACGCTCCGCCATCGCGTCCTTGTGATCCTTGTAGTACGCCTTCGAGCCCATCATTCCCTTTTCCTCGTTGTCGAAGAGTATGAACGCCACCTTATCCGACGCACCATATTTTTTCGCAAGCGTGAGCACGAGCGCGACGCCCGAGGTGTTGTCGTTATAATTATATGGATTGTCAAATATCTTCATTCCAAGTAAATACACACCGTAGTAGATGATCAGGAATATCGGCATCGACAGTCTGCGATCCTCCGCCATATCTGCGATCAAAATCGCAGGTATCATAGCCACGGCAACTATCATGAATACGAAAAGCATCTGCACGGTGTAATACAGCACCCTATTCCTCGGCATCATGATATTCGGGAATATCGAGCGTGCTGGCGTGTCGTAGTGCGCGGTCAGCGTTATTTTTGCAGATGTGGGATCACCTATTACGATGTTGCAATTCTTGCCGTCGTGCGTGGTCTCCTCCCTAACATCAGTACACGTTGATGCTACATATTTGCGAAATGCCTCCTTCTGTTTCTCACTGCGACGAATGGGATAATCGCGATTCAAAATATCAAGCTCAGTCATTTTTTATCTCCTTTTTCCGCGTGATTTTCTTTCTGTGAGGCGAGCCTCAAGGGCTTTCGGCTCGTCGGACTCACTGTAGACTCTGAGATGGTCAAATATACTGTGTGCGATGAAAATTTTGTGTTTCATCGTTTACAGCACCTCGTTAATCATTTCCTTGACATCAAACACACCGTCTCAACGTGCCCCGTTCTCGGGAACATATCGACGGGAGTGACGGTGCCCATTGCATATCCGAGATCGGAAAAAAGCCTACAATCTCTTGCGAGGGTATCGGGATCGCAGGAGACGTATACGATACGGGGTATCTTACGTGAAGCGAGGAACTCGATGACCTCGCGGCTGCATCCCTTCCTCGGGGGATCGAGGACGACCGCATCCGGATCAAGTGCTCCGCGCTTTTCCTCAACGAAGGCGAATATCTTTTCGATATCCCCTGCGTCAGAGGCGTAAAATTCCGCATTTTCAAAGCCGTTTATCCTTGCGTTCTCACGTGCGCACTCGACCGCTCCCTCAACTATCTCTATGCCGACAAGGCTTGTAAGGGAGTCAGCCATGGAAAGACCGATAGTGCCCGTTCCGCAATACATATCGACAAGGCAGGTGTTGCCCTCAGCACCCTCAAGTGCCCGCTCGCGTGCGAGAGAATAAAGCAGCTCCGCACCGTCGTGATTTACCTGATAGAATGACTCGGGAGTTATCCTAAAGCGGACTCCGCAGAGCACATCCTCTATATATCGCTCGCCGTAGAGGAGCTTATATTCCCTGCCGAGGACGACATTGGTGCTCTCGGTATTGATATTTAGCTGAATGCTCGCGATCTCGGGAAATGCAGCGCGTATACTTGCGACGATCTCATCCGCGTGTGGTAGAGCGGTGCCGTTTATAACAAGACAGAGCATCACCTGTCCCGTTGCCTCGGCAAGTCTGAGGTAGAGGTGGCGCAAAAGTCCACGGTGCTTTGTTTCGTCGTACACCTCAAGCCCAAAGCGGTCGGCAAGAGCGCATATCTCGCGAACGATCCTTCCGAATATCTCGGGCTGAAGCGCGCAGTCCGCCGCAGGGACGACATTATGCGTTTTTGCGGCGTAAAAGCCTGCAACAGTACCGTTTTTCGTTTTGGCAAAGGGGTACTGCGCCTTGTTTCTGTATGCACGTATTCTGCCCGTGCTCCGCAACGGCTCTATTACCGCATCGGGAAGCCCTGCCTTTATAAAGGCGTGTCTTACGTAGCTTTCCTTAAGCTCCCTCTCGTACTCATAATCAAGCTCGCGGTAGACGCATCCGCCGCAGGAATGTGGGACTGTGCAGAAGGGCTCGCACGCTCTGTGGGGCGATCGCTCCAGCACCTCCTCCGTGCGTGCGACGGCATAGGTTGAGTTCACCTTAATGACCTTGGCGCGCACTCTGTCGCCGACGACCGCACCGCTGACGAATATCACCCTACCGTCGGGAAGATGGGAAACTCCTGCACCGAGGTTGTTCATATCGGTGATGTCGAGCACGAGTGCGGTATTCTTTTTTATATCAGATGTAATATTCTTCATTTGTTTCAAGGCAGATGCAGACGATGTCGTCATTCTCACTCATATCGCAGGCAAGAGCGATATTATTTCCATGCGAGGAGACTCTTCCTGCACGTCCTGCAGGCGTGTGCTCATAATCGAGATAGCCCGCTACCATAATTTTATCGCTGTAATATTCACGGTCAAGCTCCATACTGCCGTCAAGAAAGTCATCAAGCTCGTAGTCGTAGAGATCCTTGGCACTCGAAAAGCCGTTTATGCCGCGGCAGACGAGTATGTAGTCCTTGCCCTTGGCTTCCGCCTCCTCGAACACGGGCAGATCGGAGAGAAATTCAAGAAATCCCTCTCTCGTGTCGGCATCCGCGCTCTTGAACGCCTCAAGAGTGGTCTGACCGCCATCGCGTGCCCATTCTATCATATTTGAGGCAAACTCGGGAGACGGTGCCCCTCCGCTCTTGAGCATCCTGTCAAATTCGCTCAGCAGAACGTAAGCCTTATAATCATGCTCGCCGAGAACGCAGTATATGTTGTATCTCGTGCTCAGGTCCCCCACAAGCTCTATGGGCTGTTCCCCGTGATCGACGATGTTGCCGAGAACGTACATAATATCATCGTCGCCAAAATGGATCTTTGTCAAAAGCTTCTGAAATCTATCGTATCTTCCGTAAATATTCGAAACTAAATAAGTCATAGCCTTCCTCCATCATATATGCTTTACAAGATCGGTGTCAATTATCTCGCACTCGATCGTAGAATCTGCACTGAGAACAAGCTCGCGCAGGCGTCGCAGAGCAGGTCGCTCGGTAAAATAGTGCCCCGCCTCGACAAGATTGAGCGCGTCGTCGGCACAGTCGGTCAGCTTATGGTAGCCAAGCTCACCCGAGAGGTATGTATCCGCTCCTGCGGCGTGGGCACAGGCGATATAGTCTCCGCCACCGCCTCCGAGAAGTGCAAGTCTATGCACTCTACCCGAGGAATACGAAAAATTCAGATGCTCACATCCGAGCCTTTGGTGCACGAGGTCGGCGAAGTCCGAAAGTGCCATCTCACAAGGGAGCGTTCCGACACGCATCATCGAGATGCCGTCATGCTCGACGGTCTCGACGTCCGAAAGCTCAAAAAGCTCTGCAAGAACGTCATTGACTCCACCCTCCACAGCGTCAAAGCGTGTATGGAAGGACATAACGGAGATATCACTCTTTATGAGCCTTATGATCCTTGCGGCTCTTCCCCTCTCACCCGAAATGCTCTTAAGCCCGCTGAAGACGAGGGGGTGGTGGGACACGATGAGGTCAAAGCCCCCATCTATTGCATGCTCTATCGCCTGCGGAGTTACGTCAAGGCAGAAAAGCACCCTTCTCACCTCGCGCTCCCCGTTAGGACAGCACATAAGTCCGTCGTTATCCCAAGGACACGAGAGCGACCTCGGTATTCTCTGCTCCAAATATGCGTAAAGCTCATTTACATTCATTTTTATGCTCCTCCAAATATGTATTTATCTCATTCAAAAGTGCCGCATCGGCAATAGCCTCGGGGCTGTTCTGCGGCATGCTCTGCGCTCTCCTCACGATCTGCCCACGCACGCCCATGATCTGACGAAGCGTCAGAGGCTCGGCACGAGAGAGCAATATCTCTCCGAACATAAGGGAGAGCGGTGTGCCCACTCTCATCCTTCCGTCGTAGGTTACGGAAAGAGTCTGATATATCCTGCCCCTGTCCTCATTTATCCCCTCGTCGATCACCGCAAAGCCCTCACGGAAAAGATATGCACGCAATCTCTCGGGGTGCGTCATCGGCTGAAGGATCAGATGCTTCTCCGGCGCCTTGAGCCACGGGGCATCCTCTATTATCTTGGCGATAAGCTCACCGCCCATGCCGAGTATTGCGATCTCATCGGCGGACTCGGGGGATACGCCCTGAAGTCCGTCGCAGAGGACGGCGGATATCGAGTCCGAAAAGCCGTGTAACGCTATATTTTTCCTTGCTATCTCAATAGGTCCGCTGTTTATATCTGTAGCGACGGCGGAGGTGATCCTCCCTGTCTGCATAAGGTATATCGGCAGGTAGGCGTGGTCCGTTCCGACATCGGCAAGGCGCGCGCCCTCCCTTACAAAGCGAGTCGCGGTGAGCAGACGTTCATTTATTCTTATAAGCTCCATATTTCTCTATTTTTATCCTGCTTTAGTACCAAAAACGGCGGTATGGACCGCCGTTTTGGGCAGACTGCTCATTGAGCGTCCGATCAGTTCTCTCCAACAAAAGCGTTGATCTTGTCGACGAGCTGCTGTGCGTCAGTACCGTGGACGGCACACGCCTCCTCGATGCTCTCACCGCGAGATGCGGGGCAGCCGAGACAATGCATGCCTATCTCAAAGAAAAACTGCGCGGTCTCGGGGCAAGCGTCAAGAATATCGCCGATTATAGAATCCTTAGTAACCTTCATTTCAAAAATCTCCTTTAGAAAAATATCATACAAGTTATTATATAATATTTCCTCCCACCTGTCAATAAAAATTCGCGATTTTCACGCAGATTTTTATAAAAATTCCTTCATCCTCTCGATATTTCTCTCCTCAAAGGCGACGATCTCCCTTGCGAGCGAGACCGATTCCGCACACTCGGGACAGCCCTCGCAGGTGCTGACACGCTGGAGCAGGTCGGTAACGTCCATGGTCGAGCCCTGAACCATCATCTGCGCGAGGTGGCTCGTGGTGCTGTCCTGCATGGACTTCATCTCCATTCCGATGCGTGCGCCGAGCCTCGAGATCGCACTCGCCTCCCTCGGAACTATCCCCTGCGCGGTGAGCTTTCCACGCACATTCTCGGCGTACTTCTCGTATTGATTGAGCTGTGCCGTCATACAGCTCTTCAGCTCGTCGCTATCCACCCTCGGCAGAAGATTTATTATCGACTCCGAGCCCATCTTGACGTTGGAATAGATGTCCTGCAGAAGCTCTGCATCCTTGCATTTATTGCCGTTCATTTTCTTTTCTCCTTTCAGAAAATCTATCAATAGGATTTACCGCACAGCGGATTTATATACCTTGACAAAACGGTATCCGAATGATATAATTACTGCATCGAGTTCTTTTTGGAGGTTCAAAAAATGGAGATACATGATCTATACATATTTCCGCAGGACAAGGACGCACATCTTACCGCGTACATTCGTGAGATAACTCCCTCTCTGCCATACGAGCCGAGGGATGCCGTGCTCATCTGCCCCGGTGGCGGCTACGAGCATGTTTCTAACCGTGAAAATGAGCCTGTTGCGCTTGCATTTCTCGCACGCGGCTACAATGTCTTTACGCTGACATATTCCGTGGGCGAACTCGCGAGCGAGCTCCGTCCTCTCACCGAGGCGGCACTTGCGATAAAGCATATTCGCGAGCACGCAGAGGAATATCACATTGATCCGACCAGAATATTAATCTTGGGCTTTTCCGCAGGTGGACATCTTGCCCTCTCAAGTGCGGTGCTGTACGACTGTGATGCCCTCTCGCGCCTGCTCCCCGAGGTGAGCGATACAAAAATTCTCAGACCTGACGCGACAGTGCTCTGCTATCCCGTCGTAACGTCTACCTGCGACACGCATCTCGGAACGCTCTACCATTTCTGCGGAACGGATCACCCCTGTGGCGAGCCGCTTGAGCTTTTCTGCCTCGAAAAGCACGTAACTGAGCAGACTCCGCCGACATTTATATGGCATACGGAGGACGACGACTGCGTGCCCGTGGAAAATTCCCTGCTTCTTGATCGCACGCTCGAGAGGTACGGTGTGGAGCACGAGCTTCACCTATTCCCCCACGGCGTTCACGGTCTCTCCCTTGCAACGCACGAGACCTGCCCCGAGCTTCCCGAGCTTCAGCCCCACCCCGCGAGCGTATGGATCGACCTTGCAGATTCGTGGCTCAAGCGTTTGCCCAGATAAAAACGAATACAAAAATAAAGCTGACACGGTCACCCGTATCAGCTTTATTTTTATTGTGATCAGATATTTACTATCTTATCAAACCTGCCGTACTCCTGCTGAGCGTTGCCGTTACCGACGGAGCACTCCACGCCCGAGGTCTTGAATTCCTCAAAGACGGGGATGAAACTCTTTATATCCTCTGCGCTGAATGTGAGGACGTCGTTCATGTGCTGAGCTCTGAGCTCGTGGGTATAGCCGACGAGGTAATAGATCTCGTTCTCCATACCTACCTCGTAAACGGGCTTGGGATTGACGAACGAAGCAAGCGTGCTGATGATGCAGCCGAGGATCTCGCCGTCGGTGAACTCGTTGGCTCTGAGATGATCCGCAATGCCGTCATAGAGTCCGTATGTCTCTGCGACCTTGGGATCGCGGTAGGAATAAACGGTCATGATTCCGTTTCTCTTGAACTGAAGTCCCGTACCGTATGCACCGCCGACCTCACGGATATTGTGCCAGAGGTAGCCGTAGGTAAGGAGGTTCGAAAGTGCCTGATGCTTTCCGCTGAAGGGCATGATGCTACTGTAATCGAGCGAGCGAACGTTGAAGCTGATGCCTGCGGGGATAGCGTATGCCGTAGACTCCTTGCTCGGATTGGAGAGCGTATCGCCTACCAGCTCCTTGCCCTCGGGGAGAGCAAGAGACCTGCAGGAGAGCTCCTTATTGCCCGTAAAGCCTATGTACTTAAGGTTCTCGAAATTGAATATCCTGTGGATGAGGCTCTCTGCATCCTTGCAGAAGGCTGCAGGATCCTGCGAATACTCGCAGATCTTACCGTAATATCTATATCCTCTGAAAAGCGAGCTGTAATATCCGCCCTTGGAGATAAGTGCCTCGGACTCGACGATGGCAAGTCCAACGCCGTTGCCGATGAAGCTCATCTTGGTATTGTTGAGCGAGCGTGCGATGACGGCGGTGGCAGTCTCGGTATCGTAAACGGTATGAGCAAGTATATCCTCGATGATGGAGAGTGCCTTATCAGCATTCTTCTCAAGGCAGGACACGGAAACTACAACATAGGGCTGAACATCGCTTGCACTATTTGTAAGGATCTCCGTATCAAAGCTCCACTTACCTGCGTATCTGCTAAGAAGGCTATTGAGCTCGGATGCGCTCCTTGTCTCGGTCGCAAAGTCGCCAAGCGTACTTACTATAAGCTCCGTGGTCATTACCTCGTCCGCGTTGAGTCCGCAGATCGGGAAATAGAAGCGATAATATGCTATGCCGTTAGTATTTGCAGGAGTAAAGAGGAGCTTACCCTCAGCCTTGAAATCCCTCTTGGGAAGCTCGCGAGTGAGCTGGTCCGCACCGAGACGGGGCATTTTTGCGATGGTCTCGGGTGTATCGCGATCCATAGCAAGCTTCGTGCCGACAACAAATCTCTCGTGCGCCTCGTCCTTGACCTCGGTGCTGAGTCCCTCAGTGTACTTCCTTACCGTTGCGACGTGCTGTGCGTTGGATTCCTTATGAACGGGAACGAGCACGGATATAGCGGTGATATCGTTATCGAAGAAGATCTCACGAAGGAGGTTCTCGAAGTAGCCGTTGCCGACCTCGCGCTCAAGCTTCTCATATATACCATCAAGCTCGAAGTAGGTATCAAGGGGAACATTATAGAAAACGTTATTTGCAAGCTTGATAAAGTCGTTGATCGTGCGCTCGGTAACCTCGTTTCTGTCAGCCTTCATCTTGAAAGCGGCGGACGAGATCTGCGAGAGCATGATCTCCTTATCAATACCGTTCTCAATGATCGAGCGGATGGTATCGTCTATGACCTTCTTTATTGCATCCCTGTTCTCAGGCTCGGTATTATATGCCGCGATGCCCCAAGCGGTCTGAATGTCGTCGCTCGAATCGTAGAGGTCGGAGTTCTGCATAAGTCCGCTCGCGATAAGTGCGCTCTTAAGAGGCGAGGACATATTATCCATAAGATAACTGCCGAGGAGTGTTGCGGCTATCTGTCTTTCATACTGATCGTAATTTCCGATATTATAGGAATAGATGATATTTGCCTTGCCTGCAAGCTCCTCGTTGGGAGAAACGGGATACTCGTGCTCGCAGATCCTGTGGCTCTCTGTCTGGATGCTGTGCTCTATCACACTTCTCTGCTGAGATGCGCCTGCGAGCCACTCGTCGATGATATCGGTATATCTGTCGATATCCATATTTCCACTAAGGAAAAGAACGCAGTTTGCGGTGCTGTAATACTTTCTGTATGCCGCAAGATAGTTCTCGTAGGTGAGCGTGGGGATAACGTCGGGCTCACCGCCTGAATTGTATTTCTGATATGTATCGGGGTAGAGGTCGGAGGTCATGGCGGAGTAAAGGAGACGCTGTATCGACGCCATAGCACCCTGCATCTCATTATAAACGACGCCCTTGATGTCGTAGCCGTCATCTGCCTTCTCTATGTGCCAGCCCTCACGAAGGAACGTGCCCTCTGCAAGGAGGGGGTTGAACACGGAGTCAAGATAGACCTTGAGCAGGTTCTCAAAATCGTCGGGATTGCACGATGCGCAGGGATACATTGTTTTGCCCTGAAAGGTCATCGCGTTGAGGAAGGTGTTCATGGAGTTCTTGACCATAAAGAGGAAGGGAGAGTTCATCGGGTAATTCTTCGAGCCGTCGAGCACGGAATGCTCGAGGATATGGAAAACGCCCGTGGAGTCCTCGGGAATTGTCTTGAACGCCGCACAGAATGCCTTTTCGTCGCTTCCCGTGTCGATGTAGATGAGCTTTGCACCGCTGATATGCTCGTATTCGCTTACGTCATATCCGCAGGATCCAAATCTCGTTTTGTTTTTGAATGTGAAATTCTTCATATCTTCTCCTATCTGTCACTAAAAAATGACGGTTAAAAATGATAAACAAATGATATTTTTGCTCGGCACTCATTCGGAGAGCATGATCTTAATGATCTCCCTGTCCGTGCCGCTCATTCCCTCTCTTGCGAGAAGTCCGACGTTGCGTATGGTGTTTTCAACGCCCTTTGTAACTATGCCGTCGCCGCCGTAGAACTGCTTGTTCGCAAGTGCCATCTCACAGCCGACCAGCCCTGCCTCCACAGCCATCGCGATCTTTGCCGCGCACGAGGGCTTAGCTCCGTCGCAGATCGTGCCGGAGAGAATCGCCACAGCATTTACTATCGTATGTGCTACCGCTCTCTCATCTCCTCCTCTGAGGTAGCAGATGCCTGCGCCTGCGCCAACTCCTGCACTTATCGCTCCGCAATACGCCGAGAGAGTGCCGATGCCCGTTTTCTGATGAACGGTAACGAGATCCGAAAGAATGAGCGCGCGAAGCGTCGTATCCTCGTCAGCACCGAGTTCCTCAGCATATACTGCAACGGGAACGGATGCTGTGATTCCCTGATTTCCACTGCCCGAAATGATGCATACGGGTAGCTCACAGCCGCTCATACGCGCATCGCTTCCTGCCGCCGCAGAGCCCTTGACTCTATCCTTCAGCGGTGCATTTCCGCCGTCGTAAAGTATCTTTCCTATGCACGCACCGTAGCTGCCGCGAAGCCCCTCTCGGGATATGGCAGTATTCATCGAGATCTGTCTTTCAAGATACGGTCCTATACGCTCGAGCGATGCGGTAGTGGCAAATTCAAATATATCGTGTATATTGAGGGTGGTGCGGTCGGCACTCTTTAAGCTCTTGCCGAGCTCCGCACTCTCGTTGCGGTATTTATCCGTAAGCTCCGTATCATCAAGGATAACGCTCACGACATTTGTGTGATACTCCGATATACGGACGCTCGCACGCCTATCCGCCGCCTCTCCCTCAATAAGAAGATCAAATGTGCAGGGGCTCGCCAGCTCCGTAATGCGTATATCGCACTCCCTCTTTATCGACTCCACCGTCGGCACATCCCTGTCGGTAAGAGCAGACAGAAGCTCGAGCTTGAGGTCATACCTCCCCGACGCCACTCCTGCTGCGACGGCACTCTCTATTCCGTGCATACCGTTCGTTGACGGAACGATAACGCTCTTTACATTTTTAATAATATTTCCGCTCAGATGCACCGTAATGACACTCGGTATCTCACCAAGCACGTCGCGAAGTATCGCCGAGGCGTAGGCAATGGCGATAGGCTCGGTGCAGCCCATGGCGACCTGCAGCTCCTCTATGAGTATATCCTCGTAGCAGGCTACGATCTTATCAGACAGCATACTGTATTTCCTCTCAAAAAAATCACCTTGATTATACCACATTTTCCTTCCATAGTCAATAAAATATCGTATTTTTTGCAGTTTTTTTAAATATTCAATAAAATTTGAGCGAAAAGCTCTTGAAATTTGAGTAAGTATATGGTATAATACAAGCTGTATTTTCTTATTATCAAAGGAAAGGAGTAAAATTACCGTGGACCCATTACCCCGAAGTTGCCCTGTAACTCGGTTCTGTAACGACAGGCATTCAATTAATAATTTGTTCAGATGCTCATGCTCGTTTGCGGGCAAGGAGATCCGCTCACCGATGCGTCGCTGAGCAAGGTCGTACTGACTATCTGACTTAAACATTAACTATTTTTCTGAACAAATTTGAATTGGAGGACCTATGTCAACTATTTTACAACAATTACTATTACAATTTATACTTATCGGTGTCAACGCCTTCTTTGCCGCTACCGAGATCGCCGTTATCTCGATCAATGAGAAAAAGGTCAGATCCCAGGCTGAGGACGGCGATAAAAAGGCAGCAAAGCTTCTCAGCATCGTTGAGGATCCCACGAAGTTCCTCTCGACCATTCAGGTCGGCATAACTCTCGCAGGCTTCCTCGGCTCGGCATTTGCCGCTGACAGCTTCGGCGAGATGCTCGCAGACGCAATAATCTCGGGTATCGAAAATCCATCGGCGAGCCTCGTTTCATTCCTTGAAACGCTCTCCGTCATACTCGTAACTCTTATCCTCTCCTACTTCACGCTCGTTCTCGGTGAGCTCGTGCCCAAGAGAGTGGCTATGAAGAATAAGGAGAAGCTCGCTTCCGCCTTTTGCGGAGTGATCTCGGTGCTCACCGTTATACTCAAGCCCGTTATCTGGTTCCTCTCCGTCTCTACCAACGGCGTTCTTCGCCTTGTCGGTATTGATCCCAATGAGAAGGACGAGGCTGTGTCTGAGGAGGACATCGTTACCATGCTCGATGCAGGTGCTGACGAGGGCGGACTCGACGAGACCGATGTTGAATACATAAAGAACGTCTTTAAGCTCGACAACCTCACCGCCGCTGACGTAATGACGCAGAGAGGCTCGATCGTTGCCGTCCCCGAGGATATTTCCGTTGAGGATCTCCTCGCTACGATAGAAAACGAGGGATATTCACGTATTCCCGTATATTCCGAAACGCTTGATAAGATCGTGGGCATACTCTACGCTCGCGAGTACCTGCTCAAGCACGCAAATCCCGACTTCAAGCTTGAGGATGCTATGTTCAACCCCAAGTACGTTCCCGAGACCATGCACCTTGATGCCCTGCTCAAGGAGATGCAGGATACACATAACCATATCGCCATCGTCGTCAATGAGTACGGTGTTACCTCCGGTGTAGTCAGTATGGAGGATATCATCGAGGAGCTCGTAGGCGAGATCTGGGATGAGCTTGACGAGGCTATCGAGCCTATAAAGCCCATCGGCGACAATAAGTACCGCGTTCTCTCCACCGTCTCGCTCGACGAGTTCTTTACCTTCTTCGAGCTTGCAAACGACGAGGAGTGCGACTCCACCACCGTAAACGGCTGGATCAATGAGCGCGCGGAGAGCATTCCCGAGGTCGGCTTTACCTTCGACTACGATAAGCTCACCGTAACCGTTACCAAGGCGGACGACATTATGTCCCACGAGATCGAGGTAACTGTACGCACCGAGGAGGACCAGCCCCTTGAGGAGCAGGACTCCGAGGAGTAAAATTGCACAAAACGCAACGAAAAATCCTTTCGTTGCGTTTTTTTGTGAAAAATGCCATGGTATGCCTCAAAGGCTTGATTTACAAGGGTTTGAGCGATATTTTTGCATTTTGGCGAAAAATAGCGAAAGCCTTTATTTTGCAAGTTTTCGTCAAATTGACGAAAATTCGATTTTGGTTTATTTTCACGAAAAAGGTATTGATTTTTTGGCACATTTGTGTTATCATCTTTGTAGGGTAATTATGTATCACTATTGTATTGCGTTCCGATATCCCGAATTTATTATATTTAATGAAGTGAAGGGCTTTTATAAATGATTTACGATCTTCAAAAGGCGAGCTTGATGAAAAGATTTTCCGCATTTTTGCTCGACCTTATTCTTATGATAATACTTATTACGGGATTTATGTGCCTTCTTTCCGTCATTACGGGATACGACGGTTATTCGGAGGAGCTTAATACCCTGCTTACCAATTACGAGGAGAAGTTTGGTGTCAAATTTGATATAACGAATGATGAATATAACGCCATGACAGAGGCGGAGAAGGCTCATTTTAACCAGTCGTACAGCACCGTGCGTAACGACGAGGAATATATACGCCTGACGAATATGATATTCAGCATCGCTATACTCGAAGTGTCGCTCAGCTTCTTTTTCTCTTATCTGATACTTGAATTTATAATTCCGCTGATCCTCAAAAACGGTCAGACAGTTGGAAAGAAGATATTTTCCATCGCGCTTATGCGTGCTGACGGCGTAAAAGTAACTCCCGTCATCATGTTCACCCGTACCCTGCTCGGCAAATACGCCGTGGAGACCATGGTGCCCATAATGCTCCTGCTTATGGTGCTGCTCGGCGTCGGAAATGCCTTCAATATCATCGTCGTTGCACTGATCGCGATATTTGAGATAGTGCTTCTGATAGTTACAAAGACAAATTCCTTTATACACGACATTCTGGCACACACGGTCGCAGTCGACCTGCAGAGTCAGATGATATTCGACTCAGTTGAGGCGCGAAACGAGTACCGTCAGCGCATCCACGAGGAGTCCGTCAAAAAAGCTCAGTATTGATCTGTGCTGTAACTCAGTTCCCAAAATTTTTTATATAAGAATGGAGATTATATGAAAGTTGTATTGCAAAATCTAACGAAGATCTTCCCTAACCGCGACAAGAAAAAGGTTAATGAAGACGTAGTAGCGGTAAACAACTTCACGTTCGAGATCCCCGACGGTAAGCTCATTGGCTTGCTCGGCCCCTCGGGCTGTGGAAAGAGTACCACGCTCTACATGATCAGCGGCTTGCAGAAGCCCACCTCCGGTCAGATCTTCTTCGGCGACGAGGACGTTACCGAGCTTCCGACCGAGAAGCGCGGCGTAGGCTTGGTGTTCCAGAACTACGCGCTTTATCCTCACATGACAGTAAAGCAGAACATCCTCTTCCCCCTTCAGAATCTCAAGGGTGCAGATAAGCTCTCGAAGGATGTTATGCTCGAGCGTGCATACGAGGCTGCAAAACTTGTTCAGATCGACGAGCTTATGGACAGAAAGCCCAACGAGCTCTCCGGTGGTCAGCAGCAGCGTGTTGCTATCGCGCGCGCACTCGTAAAGATGCCCCGCGTGCTTCTTCTTGACGAGCCCCTTTCCAACCTCGACGCACGTCTGAGACTTCAGACTCGTGAGGAGATCAAGAGGATCCAGATGGAGACAGGCATTACGACCATATTCGTAACGCACGACCAAGAGGAGGCTATGAGCATCTCCGACTTCATCGTTGTTATGAAGCTCGGCGTAGTACAGCAGGTAGGTAAGCCCCAGGATGTCTATGACGATCCCGCTAACCTCTTTGTTGCAAAGTTCCTCGGCACTCCCCCCATCAACGTATTCAACGGTCAGGTAGTCGGCGGTAAGCTTTGCATTGGCGACACACCCGTCCTTGACGTTCCCGGTGTGGCAGATCAGCCCGTTACAGTCGGCATCCGCCCCGAGGGATTCATTCTTGACGATAACGGTCCTCTCGCTCTCAACCTCTCCAATGTCGAGGTCATGGGACGCGATGTGAGCATCGTTTCCACTCATCCCGATTCTCAGAATCCTATCATCAGATCCATAGTCAACTCCGACGCTAAGATAAATCGTGAGGCAGAGGTCATCCGCTTCTCGCTCAAGCCCCATAAGGTATTCATCTTCAATACTGAGACTGAAGAAAGAATAGAATTTTAAGGAGATTTATTATGGTAGATAGCAAACAACAATGGAAAGCGTGGCTGTACCTTGCTCCTGCACTGATCCTGTTGCTTATTTTCACGGTCTGGCCCATCATCAATACAGTGCTGATGGCATTCCAGGAAAACTACAACGCTCTTGGAGCATTGACGGGCACGAAATACAATTGGGGTATAGGCAATTTCCGGACTGTTCTTGGTGATGCTTCCTTCTGGAACGCTCTTAAGAATACGCTCCTGCTCTGCATCCCCACAGTCCTTCTGTCGACATTCCTTGCTCTCGTTATCTCCGTGTGCCTTAACGCGATCAAGCCCCTTCAGAAGGTCCTTCAGACCATATTCTTCATCCCCTACGTAACAAACTCCATCGCAATAGGAATGGTCTTCGCTACGATGTTCGGTATGATCGGTAAATTCGGAATGAAAGTTCCCTATATCGAGTCCTACGGAATCATAAACAATATTCTTATGGCTATCGGCGGTGAGGACGCTTGGATAAACTGGACCAGCCCCGGCTCCACATACACGAGCAACATAATAGTTATGATCATCTACATAGTATGGAATGCTCTCCCCTTCAAGATCCTCATTCTTCTTGGCGGTCTCCAGAGCGTTAATAAGCAGTACTACGAGGCAGCGCGCGTTGACGGAACCTCGAAGGTAAGGACCTTCACAAGGATCACCGTACCGCTTCTCTCTCCGATGATCACATACGTCGTCATAACAGGCTTTATCGGCGGCTTCAAGGAATATACGAGCATCGTCGGTATATTCGGTGAGGGCATGGGTCCCATCGGTGCCTCGGGACGACTAAACACTATGGTAGGTCTTATTTACGACTCACTTGAGGGAATGGATACGGGTATGGCGTCAGCCTCCGCTCTTATCCTCTTCGTTATAATCTTTATTGTAACTATGATAAACCTCAAGGTATCGAATAAGACAACGCATTATTAATTAAAGGAGGTAGTAAAAATGTCTGAAAGCAATATCAACACCTCCACATCCCTTCATTTGATGAAGGAAAAGGACATGAAGGAGGTAACGAGAACCGCCAAAATAATGAAGGTCCTCGGTTACATCGCGATCTACGCATTCCTCTTCTTCATGGCACTTGTAGTTCTTTTCCCCTTCTATTGGATGCTTATCTCCTCTGTCAAGGATTACGATGAGTACGTCCGTACCATCCCCACTCTCTGGCCCGAGACCTTCCATTGGGAAAACTACATCACCGCTATCGAGCAGGCAAACCTCACTCGAGTATTTATGAATACGATCTACGTAGGTATTGTATCTACGGTGCTCTCGCTCGTAATTACAGTTCTCTGCGCCTTCGCATTTGCAAGGCTTGAGTTCAAGGGTAAGAACGCCCTCTTCGCAGCTCTCCTTGGAACGATGATGATCCCCGGTGAGCTCTTCACGATCACTAACTACCAGACGGTCGTGGCATTTGACTGGATAAATATGGACAAATACGGATTTACGATGCTCATCGTACCATTCCTTGTAAGTGTATTCTATATCTATCTCTTGAGGCAAAACTTCCTTCAAATACCAAATGAGCTGTACCTTGCGGCTAAGGTCGACGGCACGTCGGATATCAAGTACCTCTGGAAGGTAATGATACCCCTCGCACTCCCGACGCTCATCTCCATCACCATCCTTAAGATGATGGGCTCGTGGAACACCTACGTGTGGCCCAACCTCGTCGTTACAGGTAAATACAGAGAGGACAACGCGTACCTGCTCGTAACGAACGCTATCCGTGGCGCAAGCTACATAGTCGGAACCGATACGAGCAAGACCAACTACCCCGTACAGATGGCGGCGGTCGCAATGATCTCTCTTCCCCTCTTCCTCGTATACCTCTTCCTTCGTAAGTACATTATGAAGGGCGTATCGAGAAGCGGTATCAAGGGTTAATACCCACATTAAGGTTATATCCCTAACGGGTTATAATAAATATAAATCTTAAATTAAGAAAGGATGCGCAACCAAATGAAAAGATTTATTTCCCTCTTCCTTGTTATCGTGATGGTGGTAGCTTGCCTTACGGCTTGCCCCGAGTCCACTCCCGATGAAGGAGAAGCTATCGACGCTTACATCAGTGAGCAGTTTGCAAACGCGATAGCTGAGTGCGAGCGCAAGTATCCCAGTGGCTCCTCTGCAGGTGCTACTGAAGATTCATTCGTGCTTGCAGACGGCGAGACCTACGATGGCTCAGCAGTTGAGATCGAGTTCTCGCACACTATGGGACAGAGCCTTCGTGACGTTCTCGATGCTTACATCGTAGAATTCAACAAGATCTACCCCAACATCAAGATCACACACACCCAGGTAGGCGGATATGACGATGTCCGTGACACAGTTTCCAAGCAGATCCTTGCAGGAACACAGCCCAACATCGCTTACTGCTACCCCGACCACGTTGCTCTTTACAACCTTGCTAATGCTGTTGTAACTCTTGATCAGTTCATCAACAGCCCCGAGCTTGGTCTTACCCAGGAGCAGATCGACGACTTTATCCCCGCTTACTACGAGGAAGGCAGATCCTACGGCGACGGCAAGATGTATACTCTTCCCCTCTCCAAGTCTACCGAGGTCCTTTACTACAACAAGACATTCTTTGATAATAACGGTCTCTCCGTTCCCACGACATGGGACGAGATGGAGGCTCTCTGCCAGAGAATCCTTGAGATCGACACCACTCCCCAGAACATTCCTCTCGGATATGACTCTGAGAGCAACTGGTTCATCACCATGTGCGAGCAGTACGGCTCTCCCTACACCTCCGCAACAGGCACGAAGTATCTCTTCAACAATGAGACGAACAGAAACTTCGTTAAGAGATTTGCAGAGTGGTACTACAACGGATACGTAACCACACAGGAGATCTTCGGTGCGTACACATCCGGACTCTTCATCGAGACCGATACGTCCAAGGCTCACTCCTATATGTGCATCGGTTCCTCCGCAGGTGCTTCTCACCAGATCCCCACCGGAGAGAACGCTTTTGAGGTAGGCATCGCTCCTATTCCTCAGGTAGATCCCTCCAAGCCCAAGGCTATATCTCAGGGTCCCTCTCTTGTTATCCTTAACAACGATAACAGACAGGAGGTCATCGCTTCTTGGCTCTTCGTTAAGTTCCTTACGACAAACATAGAGTTCCAGGCTGAGTTCTCCATTGCTTCCGGTTACATTCCCGTACTCCAGTCCGTAATGGAAAACGAGATCTATAAGAGCGAATTCATCGACAAGGCTGACGGCTGGAAGAACCTCACCGCTCTTGCAGTTAAGGTTGGTCTTGAGCAGAAGGATTCTTACTATGTATCTCCCGCATTCACAGGCTCGTCCGTAGCTCGTGATGAGGTAGGTAAGATCATTCAGAACGTTCTTGTTAACTACGGTAGTCACCTTAACTAAGCATTTTAACGAGAAAAATCAACTAAAATTATGAAAGCAAGTTTTAGAATATTAACCGTCGTTCTCCTCGTTGCGATAGTTCTCGCGACATTCTCGGGATGCCCTAATCCCGATTCGAGCACTACCACGACTACAACAACGACACGACCCACCACTACAAAGAAGCCTACCACTTCCTCTACCACAGCCTCAGCGACGAAGCCCGATCCCGATGACTTCATCGACTTTGCAGGTCAGGTAAAGCTGGATCTCAATTCTGATAGGCTCAGAGAAGAGGTAACGGTCCATCAGTTCGTTGACGGAGACACGACACACTTTAATGTTCCTAAGACGATCGCGGCATCGGGCGTGTTGAAGGCGAGATATCTTGCCGTCAACACCCCCGAATCCACGGGCACTATCGAGGAGTGGGGCAAGGCTGCCTCCAATTACACGAGATCCAAGCTCGAGGCTGCTACATCTATTATTATAGAGAGCGACACCGACACATGGAATCTCGACTCCACGGGCAAGAGACATCTTGTTTGGGTTTGGTATAAGACTGCGGATATGACTGAATACCGCAACCTCAATATCGAGCTTCTTCAGGAGGGACTTGCGATAGCGTCCAATTCTGCGCAGAATTCCTACGGAACATACTGCACAGATGCGATCGATCAGGCGCGTGCTTATGCGCTCTACGTTTATTCAAACGATAAGGATCCCGACTACTACTACGGCGAGGCTATTCAGCTCACGCTCAAGGAGGTCGCCACCAATCCTCAGAAGTATCTCGGCAAGACCGTTGCTTTCGAAGGACTTGTTACCAAGGACGACGGCAGCAGCATCTTCCTCGAGGAATTTGACGAGGAAACGGGCATGTACCTCGGCGTTACCTGCTTCAAGGGCTACTCCCTTCCCGGTAAGGGACAGGAGATCATCACCCCCGGTAACCGCGTGAGAATAGTCGGCTCTGTTCAGTACTACGAGGCAGGCGATATCTATCAGATCTCCGACCTCAGCTACAGAGTTATGAGGCCGAGCGATCCCGATAACCTTCAGCTTATAAGCACAGGACACACCCCCGCATTTACACTCACAGACGCTGATACCTTCCTTAACACTAAGGTCTCCGTAACCATCAAGGGCGACGAGGACAATGAAACCGTCGAGGAATGGGACTATGCAAGGCTTGCCCTTAATACGTCCATTGAGATGAAGAATCTCAAGGTTACAAGCGTTTATACTACCAATAACGGCGGCGACAATGATGGCGCTATGACGCTCACCTGCACCGTCGACGGACATACGATCACAGTAAGGACAGTAGTCCTTCTTAAAGACGGCGTCCGCATCACCGAGGATTACTTTAAGGGTAAAACTATTGACGTTAAGGGAATCGTAGAGTCCTATAACGGCAAATACCAGATAAAGCTCCTCACACTCAACGACGTAGTCGTCAAATAATTTCAAAATAACAAAATAATATTTATAAGGAGTTATTATGAAAAAAGTATTAAGTCTCGTACTTATCGTCATCATGTGCCTCTTCACCCTTACGTCCTGCGATATGTTTGACGTAAAGGCTTGGATCGGCACTAATATGCCTTGGGTTGGCACGATCATTCCCGGTCTCACACCCGACCAGCCTGATCAGCCCGAGCCCGATCAGCCCACCACCCCCGCTACTGTAGCTGAGAACGCAAGAGATTATCTTGAGTCCATCTACATTAACTTCCTTGACAACAATAAGACACCCGCTGACTTCGAGCTTATCAGCTCCTTCAAGTTCAACGGTGCTACCGCTACTGTTGCATGGACAACCAACAACGAGTCCATCACCTTCGTTCCCAAGGCGGGCAAGGAGGACACAATCGTTATCGCAACTCTCCCCGCAAGAGGTGAGGCAGATGTTGAGTACGTTCTCACAGGTACAGTTACCGCTGCTGACGGCTCCACAGCAACTCTCTCCTACACTCTCGTAATTCCTCAGATGGCTATCAACACATACGCTGAGTATGCTGCTGCAGCTAACGGTGATCTTATCACAGTTGAGGGTATCGTTACAGGTATCACAAAGAAGAGCGACGGCTGGTCCGCTAATAACCTCTTCCTTCAGGATGCTGACGGCGGTTACTACGTATACAACCTCGCTGACGACCAGCTTAACGGCGTTGAGGTCGGCATGAAGGTTCGCGTAAGCGGAAGCAAGGACAACTACAACGGAACATACGAGGTAGTAAGCGCAAGCGTTTCTATCGTTGATTCCAATAAGGCTCCCGTAACTCCTGCAGACTACACCGAGCTTCTTAAGAACGCTGAAGGCCTTGAGGCTGAGGAACTCGTTGGTAAGCAGGCATTCCTCGTAACCATTAAGGGCGTTACCATCCTTGAGGCTGGTGACAACGGTTACTACTACTTCCAGATCGGAGAGCACAAGGTATATCTTAGAATATCCTCCTCCAACAACCCCTGCACAAGCGCAGATACAGACGCAATCAAGGCTGCACACGCTGCAAACTTTGGTAACACAGGTGATGTAACTGGTCTTGTATCCATTTACAGCAATAAGTTCTATCTCACTCCCGTTTCCGGCGATGCTTTCAACAACTTCACAGTAGTTGAAAAGACCGACGCTGAGAAGGTTGCATACGAGAAAGAAAACCTTTCCATAAAGACATCCTACAGCAATGCCGGCGAGTATACCCTTCCCCTTGTAGGCGCTAACTACACTGACGTTGTAGTAAGCTGGGTATCCGGAAGCGAGATCATCGTTATCGGTGAGAACGGTGCTATTACCGTAACTCTTCCCGATGAAAATACAAACGTAACTCTTACAGCTACATTCAAACTTGGCGACGTGACCGAGACCAAGCAGTACACGGTTTCTGTTGCAGCTAAGCCCAAGGTTGCATTCAATATCGTTGATACCCCCGTAGTCGGCAATGAGTATTACTTCATGGTCGAGCAGGGCAACCTTGACAATAAGAAGCTCTTCGCTCTCGGCGAGATGAACGGCAACTTCATGAAGACTGTTGAGGACTACACCACCGCTCTTAAGGTAAAGGTTCTCCAGGCAGAGGGTGGCTACTATCTCCAGATCGGTGAGAAGTACATTGGTATTTCTTCTTACACAAATTCTAGCAACAAAACATCCTACAAGATCACTCTTGACGATGCTGCAACCACCGTATTCGCATGGAACACAGAGCACAAGACCTTCACAACCCAAATTGGGAATGTAGATCTCTACATTGGTGCTTACAACTCATATGAAACTTTCAGTGCAAGCAACATCAGCTACATCGGCACAAGCTTCCCCGCACACCTTGTAACTGTTGGCGCAGCTGCAGTTATTGATGACGGTGACTACACGATCTCCGCAGGCGGCATTCACTTGGGTGCTCTCGCTGAGGATAAGACCTACGGCTACCTTCCCAAGGCAGATGTCGGTGCAGCTTTCACGATCAAGAATGTTGACGGTGGCATTACAATTCAGGATTCCTACGGACGTTATCTCTACATGTCCGGAAGTTACAATAGCTTCCAGCTTGGCAATACCGCTCCCGAGGACGGCTCTCATGTTTGGAAGGTTACAGTTAACGCCGACGGAACATACACATTTGTAAACTCCGTAACCGAAAAGATCATAGGCTATAGCACTGGCTTCAACTCCGCCGGTGCTTATGCAGAGGCTGGAACGAACGTTGTTGCTCTTACACTTGCAGCTTATGTTGCTCCCTCCGATCCTGATCCCGATCCTGATCCTACTCCCGATCCCGATCCTACTCCCGATCCCGATCCTGATCCTACTCCCGATCCCGATCCCGATCCTACTCCCGATCCCGATCCCGATCCTA
>CAYPRM010000001.1:55755-69946 GCA_964413365.1 uncultured Lachnospiraceae bacterium
CCGATCCTACTCCCGATCCCGATCCCGATCCTACTCCCGATCCCGATCCCGATCCCGATCCTACTCCCGATCCTGATCCCGATCCCGAGCCTGATACTCCTGCCATTTCTACGAAGTATGAAATGAGCACAATATTCACCACAACCATTACTAATACTACCGATGTAAAGTCTGCAGACGGATTCGTTACTTTTAAACTTGTCAGCAATTCATTAGCAGGCAATGCATCTGGAGAGCTTCGTGTTTATGCAAATAAATCCGGTGTTATTGAATTCAGCAAGGCAATAACTTCTCTTACGATAAATGCACGTGGCAAGGATGGTGGTGCTTCCAATGTTACTGTATATGTTTCCAACGATGGTGTTACATACACAGAAGTATCTACCGTATCCTTTACAACTGCTTCTGATGCTAATTTCACTCTTGATGGATCTTATAAGTATGTGAAGATCGCAGCTTCTGGCAAACAGCTTCAGATTTTATCCCTTACAGTAGTATACGAGTAATACACTACTCTCTCCCCCGCCTTCGGGCGGGGGACTTTTTATATTAAAAAAGCAGAGACACAAATCTCTGCTTTTAATTTTATTTAGCTATGCTTATTTTTTGAACATCTCGGTGAGGCGAGCGAACGCCGGGAGGTCGGTACGCTCCTTCGTCATCGGGGTTACCGAGATATAGCCCTCGGCAAATGCGATAGTATCGCGGTCCTTATCCTCGGGGTGGGAGTCGGGGATCGCGACGCCGTGCTGAATGTAAGTCGTTTCGTCGACCTGATAGAAGGAATCCGAGAAGAAGGCATCGCCCTGCTTCGTTATCTTAATTCCCTTCACCGTCTCGGGGATATTGACGTTATACAGTCCTGCGTGGTCAAAAAGTGCGTTGTCGACGATGAAGCTATACGCCGCATCAAGATATTCCGCCGCACCCTCAAGGTTGTCCGTGGTGGTCGAAAATGCTATTCCGCGGTGGTTCTGATGTGCCGCCTCGAATATTGCACCCATCGTTCCCGAATAAATGATATCTCCGCTCATATTGACGCCTCGATTTATGCCCGAGAGCACGAGATCGTACGTCCTTCCAAGCCCGACCGTGCCAAATCTGACGCAGTCGGCAGGTGTTGACGCCATGGAATACGCCTCGACGCCCTCAATGAGGTCGACACGCTTTATCTCGATGGGATTCATAAAATCTATCGCGTGGCTCTTACCGCTCTGCTCGTGCTTGGGTGCGATCACCGTTACCTCTCCGTACTTCATCGCCCACTCGGCAAGGAGCTTTATTCCCTGCGCCTCTATTCCGTCATCGTTAACTATCAGAAATCTCATAACCAGCCCTCGTTATTCTCCTTGTAATCCTTAAGACGCGCGTCCGCATCGGCTATGAGCGCGTTCATCTCGTCAATGCTGTAAACGGTAGCACCGCAAGCGCATGCATGTCCGCCGCCGTGGTACTTCTCACCAATGGTATTCACGGGCACAAATCGCGAGCGAAGTCTGACTCTGATGCTGCCGTCGGGGTAATCTATAAACGCTATCCAGATAAGGCTGCCCTTGATCGAGTCCATAAGGGAAACTGCGTTCGACGCCTGCTCGGTGGTGAGGGCGAATTTCTCCTGCATCTCCCTTGTAACGTGGAGGTATACTAACCCATTTTCCGTCATCTGCATTCTCTCGCGTGCGTATGCCTCAAACTTGAACTCCTTGAAGTCGCGCAGGTAGAGGTGGGCATAAAGTATATCAGTATCTACTCCCTGATCGAGCATCAGACCTGCATATCTGAGCGTATCACCCGAGACGTCGCGGAAACGGAAGCGTCCCGAGTCCGTTACCATGCCGCAGTATATGTACGTTGCCGCCTTGGTATTGATCTTCAACTCGTCGCGGAAGGTGTCGTAGAATTCAGCGATCATCTCGCAGGTTGAGGACTTTTCCTCAATCACCCAATGGTAGTCGCCGTAGTGCTTGTCGGTGATGTGGTGGTCGATCTTGCATATCTCACGGCAGAGGGTATATTTCTTGTTTGAGATCCTCTCCTCCGTCCCCGTGTCGAGCACAAGCCCGAGCGCATCGGCGTAAAGCGCGTCGTCAATGGGCACGTCCTCAGGACCGAGGAACTCGAGATAGTCCGAAAAATCGGCATTTTGAAGGTAGATCTCCTTCTCGGGGTAGGTCAGACGCAGGATCTCCTGCAATCCCTTGGTCGAGCCGACCGCGTCGCCGTCGGGACGGTAATGGCGGAAGATGATTATCCTGTTGTACTCCTTGATCTTATCGAGGATCTGTTTTTTTCTCTCGTAATTTGTCATTTTTGTATCCTTTCAATTATTTTCGGAGGTAAGTGCGATAAGGTCAGCGAGCATGAGCATTGCCGTTTCCCTGTTGGGAACGGTCGCTCCGCTTGCCTTCGCGTGTCCGCCGCCGCCGTATTTTGCGGCGATGGGGTTGATGTTATACTTGCTCGAGCGAAGCTCGCAGAGGACTCCATTCTCAGTCTCGGTGAAATTCACCCAGATGTCTATCCCTCGTATGTCGCTCATCGTATTTACCATTCCACGCGAGACCGTAAAGGTGTCAACACCGTAGGATCTCAGCTCGTCGAGCGTGGTGTAGATGTACGCCACGGGAGCGTCGGTCTTGTTTATCTTCATTACGAAGCGTGCGCGGAGCTGTACGGACGATAGCTCGTCGGAATAGAGATTTGAGAAGATGTCGTTCGTCGAAAAGCCCTGCTCCATAAGAAACGACGCAACACGGAAGGTCTGCGCGCTCGTGGAATCGTAGCGGAAGCGTCCCGAGTCCGTTATCATGCCCGTGTAGAGGGATTTTGCGGCGAGCGGTGGCACCTTAAGCCCTGTTTGCATTGCGAACATACCTATAAGCCCACAGCAGGACTCAAAGCTCGTGTCTATGACCTCAAGCTCCGCGAATTTCTCGCAGAAAATGTGGTGATCCATTTTGATAGTAGTATCAGCAAGAGTGTATCTGCCGTCGGAGATCATGCTGACCGCACTCGTGTCGAGAATGAACGCGAGCGCACCGTTGTAGTACGAGTCGGGGATCTCGTCCGTCGCGCAGTCCTCCATGAAGCCGTAACGCTTCGAGGCGTCGCCGACGGTGTATATCTCCTTTTCGGGGTAGTTAGCCTTCAGAATGTGCTTTAGCCCTATCTGCGAGCCGAGAGCATCACCATCGGGATTTGAATGTCTGTGAATGATTATCCTGTCGTATTTTTCGATCAGTTCTATTACCTTTTTGAACATTTTCTCTATCCTTTCATACTTTATCATTATATTATACTATATATCATCGAATTTTGCAAACATTTTTTCATAATTTTGAAGATTTTTTTGCATAGGTACTTGAAAAGCTGTAAAATATAGGTTATAATATGGTGGATAGCTTTATAAATAATGTGTTTAGGAGGATATATTTTTGAGTAATTCCAAGAAAAAGCCGATCATTGCGATCTGCTACGATTTTGACAAGACGCTTTCCCCCGACGATATGCAGACCTTCACACTCATTCCCTCGTTCGGTGTCAACGTTGCCGAGTTCTGGCATGAGTCGGACGAGCTTGCGACCGAGAACCGCATGGAGATGAATCTTGCGTGGATGTACGAGCTTGTAAAGTACTCTAATTTCAAGGGAAAATCTCTCAAGAGAGATTATTTCAGAGAGTCGGGCGCGTCGGTAAAGCTGTATGACGGCGTTAAAACGTGGTTCTCTCGCATCAATCAGTACGCGGAGAGTAAGGGCATCGAGGTCGAGCACTACGTTATCTCCTCGGGACTGCGCGAGATCATCGAGGGCAGTGAGATAGCCGAGGAATTTAAGAAGATCTACGCATCGTCCTACCTCTACAACGCCGACGGCGTGGCGGTTTGGCCCGCTCAGGCTGTAAACTACACCAATAAGACGCAGTACCTCTTCCGCATCTCCAAGGGCTTCCTTGATGAGCACGACGAGAGAGTCAACGACTCCGTCCCCAAGAATGAGCGCCGCGTTCCCTTCTCCAATATGGTCTACATAGGCGACAGCGCGACGGATATCCCCTGCATGCACCTTGTTAAGGAGCGTGGCGGCTATACCATCGGCGTTTTCGATCCCGTCAAGGACAATAGAGAGAAGGTCTATAAGCTTCTCAATGACGGAAGGCTCACCTTCTACGCTCCCGCGGATTACACCGCAAAGAGTGCGATGTCGAAGTATCTCAAGCAGATAATCGACACCATCGCCCTCAATGAGAAGATCAAGGAGGAGCAGCGTCTCCTCGAGCGTCCTGCTATTGATTTCAAGAACGCTACCGAAGCAACTGACGCTTAATAATAAAAAATCAAGCCCTGCACGCAGGGCTTGATTTTTATTATTTGAGGGAGTAGATCCTTGAGTATTTCTTCTCGAGATAGTCTGTAAAGTACGTGGGATCGAATTCCTCGCCGAGAACGTCCGAGAGAAGCTCCGAGGGCGTCTTGAGCGAGCCGTATTTCCAAATGTGCTCCCTGTTCCACTCGTTTATGGGAGCGAAATTGCCTTCGGATAGGCACTTATCAACGTCGACAGTCTCACGCATCTTCGCAAGGAAGTGCGCACCGTAGGCAGATCCCAGAGCGTACGACGGAAAATATCCGACAGAACCGCCCGACCAATGGCTGTCCTGAAGCACGCCCTCTCTGTCGCAGGGCACCTCCACGCCAAGGTACTCGTAATAGAGCCTGTTCCACTCCGCAGGCAGATCTGCCACCTCAAGCTCGCCGCTCATAACACGCTTCTCAAGCTCGTAGCGTATCATTACGTGCAAGCAGTACGTAACCTCGTCCGCCTCAGTCCTGATCAGCGAGGGTGTAACGAGATTGACCGCCCTGTAAAGATCGTCGGCAGAATAGCCTCTCATCTGCTCGGGAAAGCACTCGCAGACCTTGGGAAAGATATAATTCACAAATGCCTCGCTCCTGCATAGAATGTTCTCATAGAAGCGGCTCTGGCTCTCGTGTATGCCCATGGAAACGCCACCGTCGAGGTAGGTATATGCATACTCGTCGTCAGAGTTCATATCGTAGAGAGCGTGTCCACCCTCGTGAATGACGCTGTACATTGAGGACGCCATATTATCACGCTGATAGTTGGTGGTGATGCGAACGTCATGGTGCGAGCCGATGCTCGTTGTGAAGGGATGCTCGGTCGTTCCAAGACCGCAGATACCGAGGTCAATGCCCATAGTTTTCATAAGCTCGAGGGCGAATTTTTCCTGCGAGATCTCGTCAAAATCGCCGTGGATGCAGGAATCGTCGACCTGCCCTGCCTCGCCGATCCTCCTTATGAGGGGAAGCAGTCTTGACCTGAGAGTGTCGAAGAATTCATCGCACTTCTCCATCGTGAGTCCCTTCTCATACTGATCGAGGCAATAGTCGTAGGGGTGCTTTTCGGGAGCGCAGTAGTGTGCAAATTTCTTGTTATATTCAAATATCTGCTCGAGCACGGGGCGGAAAAGCTCAAAGTTGCTCTCCTCCTTCGCTCTGTGCCAGACGTCGTCCGCCTCTACGAGCAGCTCCTGATACGCGACATAATCCTCGATCGGTATCTTCTTCATCTCCTTCATACCGTTATATGCAAGGTAGACCATTCTCTGCTCCTTCCTATCAAGCTCCTCCTTGTGGGAGTCGAGAAATTCGAGAAGCGAGACGGTTTTCTCGTCAGTAGTGATCTTATAGGTCTCCTCGCTGAGTATGCTGAGAGCGTGCGCGCGGTTCTGCGCAGTCTTTTTGGGCGCTGTGATCGCTCCGTCGTAATATATCAGGGACATTGCGTGATTATACGCGCTGAGCTTCGATTGGAGGGCGTACAGCTCCGATATTGCTTCCTTCAAGTTCATATAAATTTACTCCTTTCACGCACAGACCGTGCTATTTGCAAAATATTTTTTATCAAGGCAGATGAACGCAAGCTCGATAATGTGCATACCGTCCGCACTCGTGCCCGTTTCCGTATCTCCGACATAGAGATCACGCCTTACAACTGCAACATATAGCGTGGGATTGTAATCGGTCTTGCTTGAGAGCTTGCCGCCGCCTGTGATATTTCCGAACATAACGCCCCAGCCGCCCTCGTAATTGAGGTACTCTTGAAAGTCGTTATAGTGGTTGTAGGTATAAAAAACGTATCTCTCGTTGATATCAATGATACTGTCGCCGTTTCTGTCGTATCTTGTGTAGACGATACGTGCCGCGCCGCGCATGATACGCTCGCCGTCGTTGTAATCGCCGTATGCACGCCCCGGATCGCAGTCCGTGCCCGTCGTGCCGATATCTATCTCGTAATACTGCAGGTCGCCGCCACAGCCGCTGATATTCGGCAGCTCAGGCTCGTATGGATATCTCGAGGTGTCGCCCTTAAAATATGAATTGTTGAGACGCAGGTACTTGCCCCACGGGCTCTCGTCAGGCTCAGTGCGCTTGCTCGTGGTGTAATTCGCAGGCACGTCCCCAAATGCGAGCGTGTACGCCGCGACCTCCTCGAGCGTTACATACGCACCGCCGCGGAAGATCTTATTGACTATATTGCCCTCCGCATCAATGATGCAATATGTATTGCCGTCGTCCATATAGATAGCAGAGGTGTTCCTTATGAGCATATCGCCCTCGCTCGGCTGATTTTCAGCTACTGTGGGGGCTTGATCCTGCTCGTCGATACTGCCCGACATAAAATAGTGGAGCGAGCGGAAATAGGAATCCCTGTAACTTTTGGCAGGCTCGTAGCTCGCGTAAAATTCATCTGCGGTCATATTCACGTACGGATCTGTCAGCGGTCCTTCGTCGGTATCTCCGCCGATGGGGGGAGTGGTATTGGTGGTAGAGCTCGTGGTCGGGGATTTTGTAGTGGTGGTAGTGGTAACATTACCCGTAACACACGAGGTGAGTATGCAGATCACCGCCAAAATGATGATCAGCTGCTGTAATTTTTTCATAGCATTCTCCGTTTTCTATTAATATCACATAATTATACCACATTTTTTGCGTTTTGAAAAGATAGTAGTTGAAATTATTTGATTTTTATGTTAATATTATTGGTAGATAGACCAAAAGGAGCGTAATATTAATATGAAATTTATATCGTGGAACGTAAATGGCTTCAGAGCGTGCCTTAACAAGGGCTTTGAGGACTTTTTCCGTGCGCAGGATGCGGACTTCTTCTGTATTCAAGAGTCGAAGATGCAGATCGGACAAGCGACGCTGAATGTTGAGGGCTATTATCAATATTGGTACAGCGCCGAGAAGAAGGGATACAGCGGAACTGCGGTATTTACAAAGCATGAGCCGCTCTCTGTGCGCTATGGGCTCGGGATCGACGAGCACGACCGTGAGGGACGCGCGATAACGCTTGAATATGACGATTTCTACCTTCTGAACGTCTACACGCCGAATTCTCAGCGCGAGCTTACACGCCTTGATTACAGGGAGAGCTGGGAGGACGCTCTGAGGGAGTACATTCTGACGCTCGACGCGAAAAAGCCCGTGATATACTGCGGAGACCTCAATGTGGCGCACGAGGAGATAGACCTTAAGAATCCCAAGACAAATCACATGAGCGCAGGCTTTACGGACAGGGAGAGAGCCAAGATGACACAGCTCCTCGCCTGCGGCTTCTGCGACACCTTCCGCAGACTCTACCCCGACAAGGCGGAATACTCGTGGTGGAGCTATATGTTCCACGCAAGGGAGAAGAATGTCGGATGGAGAATAGACTATTTTATAGTTTCGGATAGGATCGCTCCACTCGTAAGTGAGAGCAAGATCCACGGCGATATCCTCGGAAGCGATCATTGTCCTGTCAGCATTGAAATAGATATTTAATCAAAAATAAAAATCAGCCCACGGGCTGATTTTTATTTTTTTATGTATTCGTCTCGGCGATAGCCTTTTTCCAGCAGGAGTGGCACATTGCAACGTAGGAATCGTTGCCGCCGATAAGGATCTGACCTCCCTCGGTAACGACTCTTCCCTCTCCGTCGATCCTCGCGTTGACGACTGCCTTCTTTCCGCAGGTGCAGATGGTCTTGATCTCGCTTATCGAGTCGGCGATCTCAAAGAGCCTGTGACTGCCCTCAAATGTGTGCGTGAGGAAGTCCGTGCGAAGCCCAAAGCAGAGCACGGGAATGTCGAGCTCGTCGACGATCCTTCTGAGCTGGTCGATCTGATGTGCGGTGAAGAACTGACATTCGTCGGCGATGACGGCGTGTATTCCGCTATGCCTGCGAAATTCCTCGTAAACGTCCGTGCTTGGAGTTATAACCTGCGCCCTCTGCTCAAGCCCTATCCTCGAGCGGATAACGTCCGCACCGTCGCGATCGTCCACCGAGGGCTTGATAAGCCAGACGTTCATTCCCCTCTCCTCGTAATTGAACTTGGTTATCAGCGCATTTGCGGTCTTTGAAGAGCCCATCGCGCCGTATTTGAAATATAGCTTTGCCATAATTATTTCCTCACTCTCTCCGCGTGCGTTGCGTTGACGATGAGCCTCTCCACTATGCGCGTAGTGCCCTCGAGGGATTCTATGGGCAGAAATTCAAATCTTGAGTGGAAGTTCTCGCCGCCCGTGCAGATGTTGGGACAGGGGAGTCCCATAAACGAGAGCCTTGCACCGTCCGTGCCGCCTCTGATGGGAATTATAACAGGCTCAATGCCAAGCTGCTCCATAGCCTCGCGCGCTCTGTCGATGATGTACATATGCCCGTCGATTATCTCCTTCATATTGAAATAGGAGTCCTTGACGGACGCAACACAGCTTCCCTGCCCGTAGCGACTGTTCAGAGTCTCTGCGGCAAGAAGGAGCATTGCCTTCTTGACGTTGAATTTGCTTTTATCGTGATCCCTTATTATGTATGTGAGCGTTGCGTGCTCGCAGTCGCCACTCATCTCAATGAGGTGGAAGAAGCCCTCGTAGCCCTCAGTTTTCTCGGGAACCTGATCAGCAGGTAAAAGGCTGTTGAATTCCATAGCCATGAGGGAGGCGTTCTTCATCTTTCCCTTCGCAGAGCCGGGATGAATGGAAACGCCGTTAAGCTCAACCGTCGCCGCGGCGGCGTTAAAATTCTCGTATTCTATCTCACCGAGCGCACCGCCGTCAACGGTGTAGGCATAATCCGCACCGAATTTCTCTACGTCGAAGTGGTCAGCACCCCTGCCGATCTCCTCGTCGGGCGTGAAGCATATTCTCACTCTACCGTGCTCGACACCGCTCTTTATCACAGATTCAATGGCAGAAACGATCGCGCAGACGCCTGCCTTGTCGTCAGCACCGAGAAGCGTCGTGCCGTCGGTAACTATTATCCTGTTTCCAATGTACCTCTCAAGCGAGGGATAGTCGGCAGGGCTCATGATAATGCCACGCTCTGCGTTAAGGCATATATCACCGCCACGGTAGTCCACAATACGGGGCTTTATGGGCGAGTCGGGGCAGGCATCACTCGTATCGACGTGCGCTATAAGCCCGAGGGTTATGGTACTGTCCTCGACGTTCGCAGGAAGAGTTGCGTAGAGATAACCGCAGGAGTCCACCTCCACGTCCTCAAGACCTAACTCACGGAGCTCGTCCGCGATGGCACGGCTGAGAAATAGCTGCTTTTCACTGCTCGGCACAGTCTCGCTCCTCTCGTCCGACATTGTTGGATAGGAAACGTATTTCAAAAATCTTTCTTCAAGCTTCATTTTTACCTCCAGATGCCGCAGATGCGGCGTGTCCTTTTCATATATTGTACCACATTTTTTTCCGTCAGGCAATAGGAAATTGCGAAAAAAAGAGAGGCGCAAAAATAAAAATATAACCCTTTACAAAAAAGGAAAACTGTGATATAATAATGTCCAATGACTTATGAAGGAGTTTAGTATGAGATCCGATCACAAAAGCTCAAGGTCGGGCAATACAGAACCCAGATGGTACCCTCTTGACAACGCCGCGAAGATCTACCCTGCGTCCCACACGAGGTATTGGAGCAATCTCTTCCGCCTCTCTGCGACGCTCGATGAAAATATTGATCTTCCCGTGCTCGACCGTGCGATAAAAAACACGATCCCACGCTTTCCGAGCATCGCCGCAAGGCTTTCCGAGGGCATATTCTGGTACTATCTGCGCCCCGTTGATACACCGCCGCCGATCATGGCAGAATACAGCTATCCTCTTGCGCACATGTCGAAGAAGGAACTCAAGACCTGTGCATTCAGAGTCATCGTCTATCGCAACAGGATCGCAGTGGAGTTCTTTCACGCCCTCACCGACGGCACGGGAGGCTTGATATTTCTCAAATCCCTCGTGGCAGAGTATATAGAGCTGAAATATTCCATAGCTGTTCCCTGCACCTGCGGTATTCTCTCGAGGAAGGAGCAGCCGAAGCAGGAGGAGCTTGAGGACAGCTTTCTGAAGAACTCCGCCCCCGTCAAGGAGACGCGCAAGGACACCGATGCATGGCGCATCGATGGTACGCCCGAGGAGGATCAATTCCTCAATATAACGAATTTTCAGATGTCGAGCGATGCCGTGCTCGCACTCGCCCACGAAAAGGGCGTCTCGGTGAACACATACCTTGCCGCGGTGATGATGCGCGCGATACTGCACCTTGAGTTCGACACGATAAAAAATCCCAAGCATTACAAGCCCGTAAAGGTGCTCATCCCCATAAATCTGCGTCCGATATTCGGTAGCAGGACTCTCCGAAACTTCGTGCTCTACACGATCCCCGAGATAGATCCGAGGCTCGGCGAGCACAGCCTTGACGAGATAATAAACACCGTTCATCACAAGGTCGGAATGTATGCGACAAGGAAAAATATGTCGAAGATGATCGAAACCAACGTCGCCGACGAGCGTTCTCTTGCGCTCCGTTTAGTGCCACTCTTTATCAAGAATTTTGTAATGAAGATGGTCTTTAATACCGTGGGCGAGAGAAAATCCTGCCTGAGCTTTTCAAACCTCGGATACGTCCGACTGCCCGAGGAAATGGAGCGTCATGTTGAGAGAGTGGATTTCATTCTCGGACCGCAGGCGAACGCACCGTATAATTGTAGCGTATACAGCTACCGTGGTGTGCTCAACGTTACACTCTCGCGTGATATCAAGGAGGCTCTGCTCGAAAATTATTTCTACCGCGAGCTGAGGGAGCTTGGCATCGAGCCTACCGTTCAGAGCAATCAACGCTAAAAACACATTCTGCCGCGGGTCGGCAAAGGATATATAGGAGATATAAAATATGTACTGTGCAAATTGCGGTGTCAAGCTTGCTGATACCGAGCAAAGGTGTCCCCTCTGCGGAACGCTCGCCTATCATCCCGAGATAGAGCGTCCCGAGGTCGCACCGCTTTTCCCAAAGGATTACACGCCCAAGCGTGAGATAACGAGGACCACCGTTGAGATAGTCCTCACGATCCTCTTTCTTATTCCGATATTCATCACCGTTTATTCAGATCTCTACATGAATCGCACGATCACATGGTCGCCATATGCCGTCTTTTCGGTGTGCCTTGTCTATCTTATAGGCGTTTTACCGACATGGTTCAAAAAGCCCACGCCTGCGATCTTCGTTCCCGTTGATTTTCTCGGGATCGCGCTGTTTCTGCACTATATCAATTACGCCACGGGCGGCGATTGGTTCCTTAGCTTCGCCTTCCCCGTCGTTATGTATATCGGCGTGCTCGTTACAACGATATCCGTCCTTCTCTACTATCTGAAAAAGGGGCATCTCTACGTCATGGGGGCATTCTTCATCGCGCTCGGCTTCTTTATGGACTACATTGAACTGTTTTTGATGGTCTCCTTCAAGATAGACTTCGGCGGCTGGTCGCTCTATCCGATGATACCGCTTGTGCTCTTTGGACTGAGCCTCATCGTCATCGCGATAAGTAAGAGCACTCGCACGCTTCTCGAAAGAAAGCTTCATTTCTGATAAAATACAAAAAAATTCTGTAAAGGCTGACCTTTACAGAATTTTTTTGCTTTATTTTATTTGAGAGCGGTTATTTTTCCTCCCGAGGATATCTCCAAGCCCCAAGCACTCGATGCAGCGTCGGTCGGGAGGGCTTGTATCGCCTCCGCAAATACCTCTACCACGAGCGTATATCCGCCCTCGCTCGCAAGCACCATGTCCGAGGACAGAAGGTCGTCGGTCGTGCTCTGAGGTGCGACAGGAGTCCTGAAATAATACGTGGCGTTTGCACTATCGGCAAGCCAGCTCTCACTATCGAGCGTGAAGGTTGGGACCTGCGCCTCACGATAGACTCTGTTGCCATCGGCATCGAGCCAATATGCAACAAGCCTTACACGAAGATATGCGTCGACGTTTCCCGTGTTTTTGACCTTGATCTCGCTCTTAACACCGTCCGCATACTGTTCTATCACGGTGCAGGAGAGGCTCGGCGGGGTGAGAGGAGCGTTTGTGTCGTCGGTCTCCCTGAACATATAGCCCATAACGCCAATACCCGTTATAGCGAGCAAGAGCGCAAGGCAAAGGGTGGAGACGAGCTTAATATTTTTGATCATACTATTCCCCTCCCATCACGATTCATTGCGAGCAACGGCACTCGAGCCGCTGATCCATTGTCCGTTAGCCTTATTTAATGTGAGTTGAACGGTAGTACCGCTCGCGTTTGAGTGCGTACAGCTCACCGCAAGATCATCATACCTCCATGACCAGCTTCCGTTGATCGAAACGGTGTAATTGTTGAGGTGAACATTCTTTATGACGACCGTGCCGTTACCGCTGACGGTGGCGTATATCACCTCGCCCGTGAGCAGGTTTTTGACCTCGATGACCGAGATCTGACCGACCTCCGAGCCACCGAGTATTACCGTGATATCACCCGTTAGCGGGGTGAACTTTGCATAGAAGGTATTGGTATCGGTCTCGCCGAGCACCGTGCCGTAGGGTACGAAGCTCTCAGCAATTCCGTCGCCGTTTGCGTCGGTGAGCGTGCCGTGCGTGCCGTTTATAAGGGGCACGGTGCATTGCTCATCGTAGAACCAGCCGTCGAAGCGATAGAACGCATCTGTGTGGGCGACCGAGCCTGTGATGACCTCAGAGCCGGAGACGATCTCACGGCTGTTTGAGAGCCTTCCTGCGCCGTCAAGGACCTCTCCGCCCACGACCGCAACGTATTCGATAACACGCTGTACGGGTGCGTAGTAGAAGATGAGAATGTTTCCGCCCTCCTTGACGGTGAGATGCCTCTTGCCGTCCGGCTCAAGATTTACACACCTGTAGCCGTCAATGGCAGGCGCTGTGAGGCTTATGCCCGTGCCCCAGAGAGCCGTGCCACCCGTGCTCGGGATAATGGACTCCGTGGTGTTGTACCTGTAGTAATGCACCTTGTAGTCATATGAATTTCTGGTATAGAAGATGTAGACCTCATCGCCGTCCTGAAGATTTGTAAAGCTGAAGGTAGCACCACCGTCGGCAGTCGTGGCGTTCTTTACGGTACCGTTCGATGCGACCTTGGCAACGGTCGTTACAGTAAAGCCCGTGAAGCTCTCGGCGCTGACAGTTATATCCGAGCCCTTGTCCTCAATACCCGTGAGGTATGTACCCGAGTCCTCGTAGCCGCCACTTCCGTCAATGCTGTAATTTGAAAGCTCCGTCGCGGTGGCGTCGGACCTTGCGAGCATATAATGCACCGCGTAGTAGACCTTTACCTTGTTCGGCGTATAGTAAAAGTTGATAACATTATCGTCTGCATTTATGGAGAGGACGAGCTGCTTATAGAACGCATCCGGGATCATGTTCTCGTAATGTCTATAGCTTACGGTTACCATTGATCTCTCGGTCTCGAGCGTCTCGGTCGCCATAATGACATTCGTTTCCCTATTGATATAGTTGACGGTGTACGTCAGCTTATCGGCGTAGGTGTAGTAGAAGGTGTAAATGTTGTCCTCTGCATCCATCTGCATCGTTATGGAGTGCGATGAAACAGTAGGATAGTATCCGTCCCTGTACGCGGCGTAGAGCTGATCGAGGGGCGCGCCTGCCTTCGCTTGGAACGTCCTCGTCGTGCTCGCGTAGGCGTAGCCCGTGGTATCGTCAGCGACGGAAACAGTCGGATCATCGAGGAGAACGTATTTTATGCGGAATGGCACAGCTGTGCGGCTATCCCATTCAGCGTAGATGTTGAGATCCTTATTTATCGGCATCGCGGTGGGAACGAAAGCCCTCT
>CAYPRM010000001.1:70046-77432 GCA_964413365.1 uncultured Lachnospiraceae bacterium
GCGTAGATGTTGAGATCCTTATTTATCGGCATCGCGGTGGGAACGAAAGCCCTCTCTCGGTCTCGAGCGTCTCGGTCGCCATAATGACATTCGTTTCCCTATTGATATAGTTGACGGTGTACGTCAGCTTATCGGCGTAGGTGTAGTAGAAGGTGTAAATGTTGTCCTCTGCATCCATCTGCATCGTTATGGAGTGCGATGAAACAGTAGGATAGTATCCGTCCCTGTACGCGGCGTAGAGCTGATCGAGGGGCGCGCCTGCCTTCGCTTGGAACGTCCTCGTCGTGCTCGCGTAGGCGTAGCCCGTGGTATCGTCAGCGACGGAAACAGTCGGATCATCGAGGAGAACGTATTTTATGCGGAATGGCACAGCTGTGCGGCTATCCCATTCAGCGTAGATGTTGAGATCCTTATTTATCGGCATCGCGGTGGGAACGAAAGCCCTCTTGCCACCCTCAGTCTCGTCGATGTAGAACCAGCCCTTGAAGATAAGCTCACCGTTTATGGGGTTGTTGACGCTACCGACGACGTTTCCGTGCGTGATGTCCGTGCGAGAATAAAATGGCGTTACACTGCCGCCGTTCTCGTAGTCCCTGAGCTGATCGAGCGTTACAAAGAAGTTGACATTGTGGGATACGGGCACCCATTTTGCGTAGAGCGTCAGATCATTTGCGGGCATGGTGATGGTCGTAAGATCCGCCTCCGTCCCGTCGAAGCAATCCGACGTGGTATACCACCCTCCAAAGCTGTAAGCGTTCTGCTCAAGCTCGTCGGGATAGGGCGGTAGGGCGATATAATCCCCGTAGCCGTTGGTATTCAGCCAGCTTGAAAGTCCCGTGCCGTACTGTATGCCAAGAATACTCTTTTCGGTTGAGTTGTAGTTATAAAAATGCAGGTAATTTTCCGTATCGAGGTCATAGTAGTAGCTTATGACATGCTTTTCAAGTCCCGTTGCCTCGTCCGTGCCGTCCGTGTATGTATGATGGTTAAATTTATAGCCCTCTATATTAGCCTTTGTCTGCTGATTAACATTCGAGTTATCGTAAACGTTGAACTGACGGAAGAGCGAATACGTGGAGTCGGGATTCTCGAGATAGATGTTATATTCAAATATCTTCGGTATGCTCCATCCAATATTTGCGCCGTTTTCCCAGAAGCAGAGGTAGCTGACCTCGGTATTGTCCGCCATCGTCGGAAATCTTTTGGCGTCGAAGATGAGGCTTTCATCGAGGTACTGATACATACCCTTGATAGTTTGGTTGGTATTATCATGGCTATATTTTACACCGTACTGACCGTTCCACGCGCTGAAATATGCGTACTGATAGGGGCAATAATCGGTGTTCGTGCCACCGTGTGCCGCGTGCTTTTCGTCGACCTCGACCGATTCAAAGATATCGACGGGCCATACGGCTGATATATTCGAGTCAAAGGACGCGGTAAATTCGAGATAGTAATATGTATATGTCGAGTTAAATGTGGAGTCCGTCGAGCCGCATTGCAGGTTATAGGTGGAGATGAGCTCGGGATCGTTGATGTACTCATCCTTGATCTTCGGCAGCTCCTTCACCTTTCCCCATTGATTGCTTTGAACATTACCGAGCAATGTGGATACGCTCTTGTCAGAGCTGCCCGCACTCGCACCAAAGTTATATGTCGAGCCGCCGACGACCTGATAGACCGTAGCATCGTTCACGACTCTTGATCTTGCGTAATAGAAGCGGAGGGTGTAATCCTTATGCTTATAGTAAACGTTGACAACGGTCGATCCGTCGCCCTTTACGGTAACATTCTGATCCGCTCTGACGAACTCGAGATATCTGTCTCGGAAATTACAGCTGTCATCATGCGTGTGCTCTAAATTTCCACAGATATACGTGCTTGTTAAATAAAGATCATCCTTACCGCTGACGAGCGCACCCGATTTAGCGGAGGCGATATGGTTACCGATGAAGTAACGGTAGCCGTCGGTCTCCTCCGACCAATATGCGATCGTGTAATTCGTATCCGCGCGCTCCCAAAGAGCGGTATATGTGAGCGTTACGGGCGTTCCGTCAGCGTCGTTGTTCGCCTGTATCGTCGTGGGGAGGGCGTCATTTTCGTTGATGATGCCGTTTCCGTCAGCATCCCAGCCGAGGAAAACATATCCGTATCTTATGGGATCGTTGACCACGAACGGCGTACCGTAGCGTGCGTATATGGGATCGGTGCCGTAGCCACCGTTGTTGTCAAATATGAGCAGGTAATAGAGCCTGTCGTAGTAGCACTCAAACACCGTGCTACCGTCCGCGGCGACCTCGTCGGGAATGTGATACATCTTGGTAAATCCGACGGTGTAGCTGGTGTTTGCATCGGAGAGCCTCAGCATCTCCTCGGTAACGACCGTTCCCGTGAGCGCGCTCTTTACGGAAAAAAGCCCTGCATTCTCGGTATAAAGGTCGTCGCCTATATTCTGAAAGAAATATCTTACCGAATAATTGACCTCGATAGGCTGGTAAAACACCGTTATCTCAATGCTCTCGCTGACTGCGGATAGATCAAAGGTTATGCTGTCCGCACTCTCAAGATCGCCGTCGCCGTCGCTATCGTAATACGGCGCGTAGCCGAGCAAGGTCGGGGATATGACGGTCTGCGAGAAGGCAGAGCCCGAGAGGATATTAGCAACATAGGGCTTGTATACCTCGAGCACGTCCCCACCGTCAATTCTTAGATATTTTATCGTAATGGTAACGTAGCTGTCGTTCCCTTCACTCTCCGAGAGCATCTCCGACGTGCGCAGAGGACGACACTGTGGGCTTTTGGGCAGCCTTTCGTTTGCCTCTGTGAGCGTTATCTTAAGCGGACTTGAATAGTAGCTTATCCCCTCGCCGAGGCTTACCCTGCAACGCAGATATGCCACGAAGTCGACGTTCAACATTCCGTCAATGAGAGCGGTCGAGATCTCGCACTCCGCGTATATCTTGTCGTGAATGTCCACCCAGAGGTCATCACTCTCGGGAACGAGGATCTGCCAGCGGTAGCTCTCGGGTGTACCGCCCTTGACGGAGGCGTTGACGGTCTTTTTTTCAAATTCTCCGATCGCCATCTCGTCCACTCTAACGCCGTCGAGAGTTATCTCAACGCTCGGAGCAGCCACATCCGTTTTTGCGTAGGAAAATAGCCCCGTAAGGTCGATCGCTCCGACGGGGAGATAGATCCCGACGCTCGTAATGAGCGTGCAGGTGCACAAAAGGAAGGAGAGTATTCTGTTTTTCATGTCATGCACCCCCTGTCCTTATTTGCCCGAAAGCGAGCTCCACGCCGCATCGGCATCAGAAAAGCCGTTTCCCTGAACGGCGAAAGCCTTGACGCTGAACATTCCGTCGAGCGTCGAGAGCTGCTCCTGCGTTACCGTCGTGCTAACGGTTATTTTTCCGTTATTTGCGAATATCGGCACATCGTCCACGCTCTCCTGAGGATCAAGACTCATATAGAGCACCGCCTCGCCTGCCTTGGAGAAAAGAACGCTCCATTCCTGCGAGGTCTCAATGCTCACACCACCTCCAAGGGCTGTAAGGCTCGTGCCGTCGACCGACCAGCCGTCAGCAAGCGAAAGGCGCAAAAAGACGTAGGTCTTCGCCTCACTTCCGCCAAAGCTGACGTGCGCCTGCCATTTACCGTCGACACCCGGGAGCAAGATAGTAGAATTATCCTCAGTTGGCTCGAGCATAAGCGTGCCAAATCCAATGACCGTCGCGGAATCCGAGCCGGACTCCGACGTTCGGTAGCGCGCCCAGTTCCCTGCGACCGCTCCAGCGCTGATCAGCACCGCACATAACAGCACCGCCACCGCATAGAGCAAAATATCGGACGGTGCTATATTTTTTGATCTGTTCCATCTCATAATAATATCAACACCGTCCTTTCCTTTTATTTAATTAATCTACGTGTGTATCGTTATTATCGTTTCCGCTCTTGATACGCTCTATCTCACGCATCAATGCCTCACGCTCGCCGTTCTCTCTTGCTCTGTCCTGTCTAAAGGAAGCCTCCAAGAGCCATATTGCAAGCGCGATGAGCACTATCGTCGCAATGGGAGTTTTTATCGCCTCGACGACGTATCCGAGCAGGGGGATCGCACAAACGACCTTACCCCTTACCGCGGTAAGCGGAATGGGATCGTCGGATGCGTTGTTTGCATCGCCCCGAGTTACCGCCGTTCCACCCTCCGTGTCAAGCTCTATTATCCTATGAACTATCGCCACGCCCGATGAGGTGTAGACCACCACATCTCCAACGCTAAGCTCGTCCGTAGGCACTACGATCAGGAGATCCCCCACGGAAAGCTCAGGCTCCATGCTGCCCGAGAGCACCACGGACGCACCAAAGCCGAGCGGCATCGGAAATCTGTTACCGCTGAGCCTTGCGGCGTTTATACTGTAAATACTGAAGCCTATGAGCACCGCAAGAAGGATCAGCAGAGCGATCCTTATGGGGGCTTTCAGCTTTTTTTCCATAGATTTGGATCGCATCAATTTTCAAGATCCTCCGCGCCGTCGGTTATTATGACCTCACCGCCTGCCTCGAGAATGATCCTTCTCGCCTCAGAGGATATTCCCTGCGTCCTTACGGTTATGGGGAATTCGAGCTTGTATGCGTTTCTCGCAAGCACCTTCATCTGCTTCGTGCCCTCGGGAAGAAGCCCCTTACGCTTGAGAGCCGCAAGAGAAACGACCTCGCCCTCACTAAAGCTGTGGCAGATAACGTCAATATTTACGTATGCCATCTTGCCCCAGAAGCCCTCTTTTTTCTGCCTTGCGACGGGTGTCGGAGCAACCGCGGGCGCAGGCTCAGGCTCAACAACTGGCTCAGGCTCAACAACAGGCTCAGGCTCGATAACGGGCGTGGGCGCAGGTGTAGGTATAGGCAGCGTCGGGGGAGTTTTCGCGCGCCTTATTATCGACGCAATAAGGAGCACTATTGCAATGAGAAGAAGCAGAGCTACAATAATGAGGGCTATTATCCTTCCGACATCCGTAGCAAGGAAGCCGCCGTTCAGCGCCACATCGGTGTTCTCAAGTGCGGAGAGCGTGAGGGACATTTCTATCCCTGCCCCGTCCTCAAGGTTGCCGAGCATGGTGTCGTACTCGTCGTCGCCACCCTCATAACGCCACATCCATTGGAACGTGTATTCCACAGCCTGTCCTGCGGAGAGCGTGCCCTGCATCTCAAACTCGTGAAGGCTCGAGATAGGCTCCCACTCCTTCGCCGAGCCGATAATGTACGCATCCTCGGGATCGAGAACGCGAACAAGTATCGGAAGCACATGCTCGCTCGTCAGTTCTATGCCCGACATCAGCACGTAATCAAGCGCGCAGGTGTCGGCATTTCTGATGCGGAGCGTGTATTCCACGTCAGTCCCCGGGGCTATGACCTTGTTGCCGTCAAGTCCGCAGACCGTTATCTCTCCATCGTCGTTCTTATAATATATAGAAAAAATATCAAGCTCCGAATCCATGCTCGAGCGAATGAGCACAGCACGGCGGTCCGCCTGAGCGTGCTGTATTATGCACGCCGAGAGGACGATTATACTCATAACGAGCAGGATCGCAAGTATCGCGATTCCCACCCAAAATATACTGCGAACGCTTGGGATACGTTTGCCCGAGCGTCGATTTCGGTTAAGTGCGGTAGTTCTGTTGTCGGACATATTTCCATCCCTTTCCTGTAATGTTTGGCTTTTCAAGAAATTAGAAAATTCCCTCCAATACCTTGAAAAACCAAAAATCGACAGATTTTTGGTTTTTTATCGTCCGCCCCAGCCACGCGGGGCGGACATTGATTAATATTAAATTTAACGCAGATATTATATCAGTCGATCTGAGTTACGGTAACCTTTACGGTAATGGAGATCTTAGCGTTGCCCTGATCGCCAAGGTATGTATCCTTAATGTCATCGTTGCCCTCGAACGCCCACTTCCAAGAGATTGCGCTTGTGGTATGCGTCGAAAGGTCGGTGCCGGCAGCGTAGCTGCTTGTAAGTGCGTCGATCTTAGCCTTTACAGCAGCCTCAAAAAGGTCTGCAGATCCAAAGGTGTTACCCTTAAGTGTATCGGATCCTACAGTGATCTCAAGGGGGCAATAATATGCGCCCGTGGAATCCTTCCAGTTGTCGCCAAGATCAACTGTTGCCTCATAGGTTACCTTAACAGCAACCTCGGGTTTGCCTGCGATAGTAGCTGCAACCATAGTGCCCTGCGTACCGGGAGCTATGACCTTATCAGTTCCAATAACGGAGTTAGCTATTGTGCCAACAACACCTGCATCGTCAGTTGCGTACTGCTTTGCAAACGATGTACCGTTAGCGGTGATCACAACACCCCACTTTGCAACAGTTGCGGTATCCGTTCCCGTGCCCGTGGTCGTATACTTTGCAAACGTGCCTGAGATAGCGCACGTTGTGAGGAGGACTGCGATCAGGAGTGCCGATGCAAGTCTCATCATCTTATTTTTTCTCATAATAATGAATTTCCTTTCTATGTATTTGCTTTTATTCTTCCCTATGCCAAGATGTCAAGGGAAATAACAAAGTGTATATTCACCCTCGGCGTGGCTTCCGTGGGAAGAATACTTAATAATTATTTAGCGGTGTGCTCCTCGGTATCATTATCCTCGGCGCTCTCCTCCTTCGGCTGACCTTGAGCAGCCCTGAGTGCCTCAAGCTCTGCCTTGAGTGCCTCAACGTCAGTCTCGTTCACCTTCTCGTACCTTCTGCGGCGGATCATATCATATCCCACAAGAAGAACGACGGGCACAGCTACACAGATTATAAGTCCGGGGACGGTCTGCATGAACATCGCAATGCTTCCAAGCCCTGCAAGGCGCACTCCCGTATATTTGCCTACGAGATGCTCCTCAGAACGATAGGTCGAGTCGGGCGTGGGGTTGTTGACACCCTGCGTCTCAAACTCAAGCTTGTCCCCGTTCTCGTGTATGGCAACTATCTTGTGTGTCCAGACCTCCTCAAAATCGCCCTCCTTGGCGTAGAACGCAATAACGTCGCCCACTGCGAGATCTTTTGCGTCGACCTTGGTAACGATTATAACGTCGCCCGACTTAATATCGGGATACATCGAGTCGGTGAGCACGATGAGCGGAGCCGCACCTGCAAAATTAGGCACCTCGTCCTCGTTTACCCAGCTCTTGACGATAAGGGTGCAGTTTACGATCAGGATCGGAATGAGGATAACGCACAGTACTATTCCGACGACCGTAAGCACGCGGTGAGTCGTACTGACCTCCTCTTTTTCAGTCGGTCGATCGGAAATGTTTTCGGTGGTAAGCATTTTTCTTGTTCCTTTCAATTAGTGTCCGCATAGGACCTTGCATACAATAATATATAGTATG
>CAYPRM010000002.1:0-14891 GCA_964413365.1 uncultured Lachnospiraceae bacterium
GAGTAAACCATGATCTACGCACTCATACTTTTCGCAATCACCTATGTACTGATGCTGACCTTCAGCAAGTACCGCACGTACATCGCGCTCGGCTCGGCGCTGATCTTCATCGTTACGGGAATGCTTCCGCTCGGCGACATTTTCGGTGCTATCGACTTCAACGTTCTTATGATGATCGCTGGCACGATGGGACTCGTTCAGCTCTTCATTGACTCGAAGATGCCCGACCTGCTCGCGGAGCTTCTGATGAAGCGTGTCAAGAGCGTTCAGATGGCGGCTGTTGCGCTCGCGCTCTTTGCAGGCATCATATCCGCCTTTGTAGACAACGTTGCGACCGTTCTTATGATCGCGCCCGTTGCACTTCAAATATGCAAAAAGCTCGACACCAACCCCGTACCCTTTATAATCGGTATTGCTGTTTCCTCGAACCTTCAGGGTGCGGCAACTCTTGTCGGCGACACCACGGCGATAATGCTCGGCTCGTATGCCGACATGACCTTCCTCGACTTCTTCTGGTACCGCGGCAAGCCCGGTATATTCTTCGCTGTTGAGATCGGTGCTGTCGCATCGGCTATCATTCTTGCGTGGATATTCAGAAAGGAAAAGAAGCCCATTCCGAAGCAGGAGAGCCTGACCAAGGTTACGGACTACGTTCCCACTGTCCTTCTCTGCGGAACAGTCGTGCTTCTCATTCTTGCGTCCTTCATTGAAAACAAGCCCGACATCACGAACGGTCTTATCTGCATGACGCTTCTTATAATAGGACTCATATACAATTACATAAAGAACAGAACGCGCGAATCCATCACAAAGCCCATTCAGGCAATAGATTTTGAGACGATCGGACTGCTCTTCGGACTCTTCCTCATCATCGGCGGGATCTCGAACATGGGCGTCATCGACGAGGCGGCAAATCTGCTCTCCAAGCTCGGCGGCGGAAACGTTTTCGTCCTCTACACGGCCATCGTTTGGGCATCGGTGCTCATCTCCGCATTCATTGACAACATTCCCTACGTCGCGACCATGCTCCCCGTCGTAACGGGACTTGCCGCAACGCTCGGAATTGATCCCACGCTCCTGTATTTCGGACTTCTCTCGGGTGCAACGCTCGGTGGAAACTGCACGCCGATAGGCGCGTCGGCGAACATAACGGGAATCGGTATCCTGCGTAAGGAGGGACACGAGGTCAAGAACAAGGATTTCTTCAAAATAGGTATTCCCTTCACCCTTGCCGCAATAATTCCTGCGTATATTTACCTCTGGGTATTCTTCCATTGATCATTTTAACGGCATTTGTGGTTGCACAGATGCCGTTTTTTGTACAAAACAGGGAAAAGTTTGTTAAATTATTGACAAAGTAATTTTTATGTAGTATAATCGTAAATGCTAAGAAAACAGGAGAAAATCATGAAAAAATTTATCTGCATATTACTCATTTCAGCAATGCTCACGGGACTTGCGGGGTGTGTGATAGATACTCCCCTCTCCCCCACTCTGCCGAGCACGGGAAGCTCGACCACGACCACGACAAATAAGCTCCCCGGTGGCTCATCGGGAGGTTCTTCGGGTGGCTCGACAGGCGGCAGCACCTCGGGCGGTTCTGCGGGTGGTTCAACGGGCGGCAGTGTCGACGAGGCTCCCGACCTCAGCGTCTTTGATGCGGATGAGCTTGCGCTTTTCAACACGCTCTTCGATCCCGAGAGCCACTTGAGCATCCGTCTTGACATCAGCGACTCGGAGCTTGAAAAGCTCCAGCACGACCACGACGAATATTCCTCGCGCGGCTCGAAATCCCCCATCTACCGTATGGCGGATATGTACGTTACCGTTACCGACAAGAACGGCAGAATAAGTGAATACAAGATCGAGCAGGTCGGCGTGCGTATGAAGGGCAACACCTCGCGCACCTCCTTTTGGAACGACAGCGACGGAATGTACAATCTCGTGCACTTCAAGCTCAATTTTCAAGAGACCTTCGACGATCCCGAGTACTACGGCTCGGATGCTCTCGTTTGGGACGAGGCGGAGAGGCTCGTGCGCAAGGACAGAACCTTTGCCACGCTCTCCAAGATGGATCTGCGTTGGAACAGAAATGACGACACGACATATATAAGAGAGAGATACGCCTACGATTTCTACCGCAGTGTCGGAGTGCTCGCGCCCCACGTAAACATCGCATCGGTCGATATCGGTAGCGATCACGCAGGCGTTTGGTGCATCTACGAGCCTATCGACAAGACCTTTTTGAAGAAAAACCTCCCTGCGAGCGCGATCGGCGGCGATCTCTACAAGCTCAGCTGGGACGGCGGTCCTGCGGATCTCACGAGCTTCAATTCTTACGGCGTTGAGAATGAGGACACGGGCAGCTTTTACACATACGATCTTAAGACCAACAAAAAGACCTCGGATCATTCAAGTCTGAGGACGCTCATAAACACCCTCAACTCACGCTCGCTCACGAAGAGCGGATTTTCGGAGCTTGTCGAGGTGGATCGCTTCGTCGCGTACTGCGCCGCATCGTATCTCATCGGAAATCCCGACGATCTGAGGAATAATTACAACAACACCTACATTTATTTCCGCGCCGACACGGGAAGGATGCTCCTTATCCCCTACGATATGGATCGCGGCTTTGGAATGAACACGTGGAACCCCTACGGTGACGGAATGACGACGGATTCTCCCTTTGCAGACCACAATGTCTGCGGCTCGCAGAGGAATCCCCTCTTTGCCAAGACCGTGCAGAAGGACGGCTTCCTCATGGACGAATATGTGAGCGCGCTCTCGGAGATAAGCAAGAGCACCATGCTCTCCCCCGAGACATTCTCAGGTGAATATGAGATCGCAAGGCGTCTTTATACCGACGAAGCAGCACCCTCCAAGTCCTACGGCAACTGCGGAGGCTACCGCTTCACCTTTGATCTCACCGCCACCTGCGACAGATCGGAGAGCAAGAATATGTCCTTTAGTGACTATATCACGCAAAAGCTCTCGACGCTTGCAAAGCACATTGACGCCTACACCCCGAGTACGGGCGGCGATGGCGACGGCGACGGCGATGGCGAAGGCGAAGATGATACACCAACACGTCCGACTCAAAAGCCCGACTCGAGCTACGAGCTATACATCAGAGGCGATTTTACGGGCTGGGGCGTAAATAACGATTACAAAATGACAAACACCTCGGAGGGCGTTTTCAGCATCACGCTCACTCGCGGCTCCGAATTTCAGTTCAAGCTCTACGACAGAATCGACGACGAATGGTACGGCGGAGATCTCATTTCACTTGACTGCGAGGTCAATTACAGGATCGAAAACGATCACAAAAATATAATACTTAGCGGTGGAACGTATCTCATCGAGCTTCACACCGCAACAGGGGAGATATTTATCACCCAAAAATAGTCATATCAACACACGGAGGATATAATGGATAAGAACAATTACGCAATAATTGACAGCGTGGAGGCACTCGAGGGTGCTCTCACACGGGTAAGAGAGGCACAGAGGGTGTTTGCCACCTACACGCAGGAGCAGGTCGATAAGATCTTCCTTGCCGCTGCTTCCGCCGCCGACAGAGCGAGAATACCGCTCGCAAGGCTCGCCGTTGAGGAAACGGGAATGGGTATCGTCGAGGACAAGGTGATCAAAAATCACTATGCCGCGGAATATATCTACAACGCATACAAGGACACCAAGACCTGCGGTGTCATCGAGGAGGACCGTGCATACGGCATAAGGCGTATTGCCGAGCCGATAGGAGTTGTTGCCGCGGTAATTCCCACAACGAACCCCACCTCGACCGCAATATTCAAGTGTCTGCTCGCACTCAAGACACGTAATGCCATTATAATAAGCCCCCACCCCAGAGCAAAGGCTTCAACCATCGCCGCGGCTCGTCTTGTTCTCGAGGCGGCTGTTTCGGCAGGTGCACCAGAGGGCATCATAGACTGGATAGATGTTCCCTCCCTCGAGATGACGAACACGCTGATGAAGGAGGCGGACATAATTCTTGCCACGGGAGGCCCCGGAATGGTAAAAGCCGCTTATTCGAGCGGAAAGCCCGCTATCGGCGTCGGTGCAGGTAACACGCCTGCAATAATCGACAGCAGTGCAAATATACTGCTTGCAGTAAGCTCGATAATCCACTCCAAGACGTTCGATAACGGTATGATCTGCGCGTCCGAGCAGTCCGTGATCGTCCTTGACGACGTTTACGACGAGGTAAGACGCGAGTTCGCCGCAAGGGGTGCTTACCTTCTTGACGCCGACGAGACCGAGAAGGTGCGCAAAACAATGATCATAAACGGCGCACTCAACGCAAGAATAGTCGGTCAAAGGGCGCACAGGATCGCAGAGCTGGCAGGCGTCAGCGTTCCCGAAAATACAAAGGTGCTCATCGGCGAGGTCGAGAGCGTCGAGCTATCCGAGGAATTTGCGCACGAAAAGCTCAGCCCCGTGCTCGCAATGTACCGTGCGAAGGATTTTGAGGACGCACTTAGCAAGGCGGAGCATCTCATCGCCGACGGAGGATACGGTCATACCTCCTCGATATATATCAACACCATCACCGAGGCAGAAAAGCTTGCGGAATTTGAAAGCCGCATGAAGACCTGCCGAATCCTCGTCAATACCCCCTCCTCGCAGGGCGGCATCGGCGATCTCTATAACTTCAAGCTTGCTCCCTCCCTCACGCTCGGCTGTGGCTCGTGGGGCGGAAACAGCGTTTCCGAGAATGTCGGAGTCAAGCATCTTCTCAATATAAAAACTGTTGCAGAAAGGAGAGAAAATATGCTCTGGTTCCGTGCCCCCGAAAAGGTATATATGAAGAAGGGCTGCCTTCCCGTCGCGCTCGACGAGCTGAGGACGGTCAGAGGTGCTAAGCGTGCCTTTATCGTAACTGACACATTCCTTTACGAGCACGGCTACACGCGCCCCATAACCGACAAGCTTGACGAAATGGGCATCGCGCACGAAACGTTCTTTGACGTTCAACCCGATCCCACGCTGAAGAATGCGACCGACGGCGCGCGTCAAATGAGCGTATTCAAGCCCGACACGATAATCGCCCTCGGCGGTGGCTCCGCTATGGACGCCGCAAAGATAATGTGGGTTCTCTATGAGCATCCCGAGGCAGACTTTATGGATATGGCAATGCGCTTTATCGACATCAGAAAGCGTATCTACACCTTCCCCCATATGGGCGACAAGGCATATTTCATCGCAATTCCCACCTCCGCAGGCACAGGCTCCGAGGTAACGCCCTTTGCAGTCATTACCGACGAGAAAACTGGCGTCAAGTATCCCCTCGCGGACTACGAGCTTCTACCCGATATGGCGATAATCGACGCCGATTTCCACATGAGTGCTCCCCGCGGACTAACCGCCGCATCGGGCATCGACGCCGTTACGCACGCGCTCGAGGCTTACGCTGCAATGCTCGCAACGGACTACACGGATGGCTTGGCTCTCCGTTCGCTCAAGATGATATTTGAGTATCTCCCGAGGGCTTACGATAACGGTCAGACCGACGTCGTCGCGCGTGAAAAGATGGCAAACGCCGCCACCATGGCAGGTATGGCATTTGCCAACGCATTCCTCGGTGTCTGCCACTCGATGGCACACAAGTTAGGCGCGTTCCATCACCTTCCCCACGGAGTTGCAAACGCACTCATGATCGAGCAGGTGCTCCGCTTCAACGCAAGTGAGGTGCCCGCTAAGATGGGAACATTCTCGCAGTACGATCACCCCCACACGCTCGCAAGATACGCAGAGATCGCCGACTATCTCGGTCTCGGCGGCAACACGGACGAGGAAAAGCTCGAAGCCCTCATCACCGCCGTCAACGATCTCAAGGAGCGTGTCGGGATCAAGAAAACGATCCGCGACTACGGCATTGACGAGCAGGATTTCCTCTCCCGTCTTGACGATATGGTCGAGCAGGCATTCGACGATCAATGCACGGGCGCAAATCCGCGCTATCCCCTCATGAGTGAAATAAAGCAGATGTATCTTAACGCATATTACGGCGTTTGAAGGAGGCAAAAATGAAGCTTGATAACGTAATTTCCAAAAGAACCAACAAGACCATCTACCGCGACGGTGATAAGTGCATAAAGGTGTTCGACGAGGGCTATTCCAAGGCGGACGTTCTCAATGAGGCACTCAATCAGGCAAGGATCGAGGAAACGGGACTCAATATCCCGAGGATCCTCGGCGTAACCATGATCGACGGCAAGTGGGCGATAATTGCGGAGTTCATCGAGGGCAAGGCACTCTCCCAGCTTATGGAGGAGGAGCCCGAGAGAAGGCACGAGTACATTGAGCTGCTTGTTGATCTGCAGATGCAGGTACACGCAACGACCTGTCCCCTGCTCAACAAGCTCAAGGATAAGATGAATCGCAAGATATCGCAGACGAGCTTTGACGCCACCACACGCTACGAGCTCCACACGAGGCTTGAGGGTATGCCCAAGCACAAAAAGGTCTGCCACGGCGATTTCAATCCCTCGAATATCATAATCAGGGACGACGGCACGCCGTTCATCATCGACTGGTCGCACGCCACGCAGGGCAACGCCTCCGCCGACGTCGCAAGGACCTACCTGCTCTTCTGCCTTCAGGGTGAGGAGGAGGATGCGCGCTTCTACCTCGACACCTTCTGCAAAAAGAGCGATACCGCTAAGCAGTACGTGCAGAAATGGATGCCCATCGTCGCCGCTTCCCAGTCCGTCAAGGGCAACGAAATGGAAAAGGAATTCCTTGCAGGTTGGGTGAACGTCGTTGATTATGAGTAAACGATCATAAATAAACTAAAAGCTGAGCTAATGGCTCAGCTTTTTGATTTTGTTGGGTGTACGGTAAATTATGCACTTATCAAAGCAAAAAGGGCTTATGCCCTTTTTGCTTTATTTATTAAGTGTTCTTCTGAGGCAGATCGCTGTACGGGAGGGGAGGAAGATCTGAAATTCGCGATTTTCGTCCGTTGTATAGGTCGTGCTCTCGCTCGCGCGTTCATATCCGCCAAATTCGCCGCGGTCGGTCGAAAATACGACTCTATAATTACCGCCAAAGCGCATTTTGAGGCGATATCCCCAGAAATCCTGCGTGGGATTGAAGTTAAAGACATATATCAGTCCTGCACGCTCGAACATCATTATCTTATTATCGTCGTCGATCTGCAGCCAATGCGGCTCCTTCTCAAAAATTCGGTACTCCTTAGCGAGCTTCAGCATCTCATTATCGAACCTGAGCAGCTGCGAATATTTGAGGCTCTTATCGTCCGCAAGGTGCCATTGACGGCGGCAATAGAAGTGACTCCAGCCGTTGCCCTCACGCGGAAAATCTATCCACTCGGGGTGTCCGAACTCATTACCCATAAAGTTGAGGTATCCCTCTCCGCCGAGCGTCATTGTGATGAGTCTTATCATCTTATGCAGGGCAATCCCCCTATCAATGATATAATTCTGCGAGGATATCGACATATCCGTATACATTGCCGCATCGCAAAGGCGGAAAATGAGGGTTTTATCGCCGACGAGAGCCTGATCGTGGGACTCGACGTAGCCGATATATTTCTCGTGCGGACGTCTGCCCGTAAGCTCGCACCAGATATGCCACATACTCCAATCCTCGTCGCGCACGTCCCTTGTGAGCTTGATCCACATATCGGGATCGCCCATTGAAAGTCGGTAATCGAAGCCTATACCGCCCTCCTCGACCTTAAGGCACATACCCGGCATTGCGGACATATCCTCGGCTATGGTGATAGCGTTTGGATCGACCTCATAGATAAGGTCGGTCGCAAGCTGAAGGTATGTGATCGCCTCGGTATCGGTATTCATTGAGAAATACTTGGAATAATCCGTAAAGCCCACGCCGAGCCCGTGATCGTGGTAGAGCATGGAGGTAACGCCGTCGAAGCGGAAGCCGTCAAAGCGGTACTCCTCCATCCAGAACTTGAGATTTGAGAGCAGGAAGTGAATGACCTCATTCTTGCCGTAATCAAAGAGCTTAGTTCCCCATGCGGGGTGATTTCCACGCTCGCCTGCGCGGAAGAACTGCGTATCCGTGCCGTCAAACTCGGCAATTCCCTCGGTAGTATTGCTGACCGCGTGAGAGTGCACGACGTCAAGCAGGACTGCAATTCCCATAGTATGCGCCGTATCGACGAGGTATTTCAAGTCATTGCACTTACCGAAGCGTGAGGACGCCGCAAAGAAATTCGACACCTGATAGCCGAAGGAGCCGTAATACGGGTGCTCCATGACAGCCATTATCTGAATGGTATTATAGCCGTCCGCCTTGATTCTCGGGAGAATATTATCGGCAAACTCACGGTATGTGCCGACACCCTCCCTCTCCTGTGCCATTCCGACGTGCGTTTCGTATATAAAGAGCTTCTTCTGCGGCTTGAAATTATTTTTTCTCCATACGTACTCCGGCTCGTCCACGACTGCGCCGCACCACGTATAATCATAGGGGTTCTGCAAAACTCTCTTACAGTATGTAGGTATACGCTCTAAGTATCTGTCATAGTGCTTGACTATGACCTTGACTCTGCAATCGTCAAACAGCGTTTCCCTACCCTCGATGAATATCTCGAATATACCGTTTCCTATATTATTAAGCCTATGGCTCCACCTATTCCAGCCATTGAAATCTCCCATAAGATACATCTCGTGTGCGGCAGGTGCCCACTCACGGAAGAACCAACCACCCTCGGTCTTATGGAAGCCGAAATATTTATGTCCATTTGCAAAGTCGATAAGTCTGCCCGTGTCCCCAAGAAGCTCTTGCCTTTTGGCATAATAATTATTCATTCTCAGCTCTATGTCGGACTCATAAGGCAAAAGCGATGGGTCATAATCAAATATCTTATAGCTCATAGCGATCTCCTTCTCCTTATTTTCAATATCATTATACAATGATTTTTTTACCCTGTCAAGCGAAAAATGGCGATAATCCGAAGATTATCGCCATGAAATTATTTTTCTGTGAGCTGCTGCTTCTGATACTGGAGCATATAGAGATCGTAGTATCTGCCGCGTTTTGCAAGAAGCTCAAAGTGATCTCCCTGCTCGATGATCTCTCCGTGGGAGAGCACGATGATATTATCCGCGTGCTGTATCGTGGAGAGGCGGTGCGCAACTATGAGCATCGTTCCTATATTCATCATCTTTTCAAGTGAATTTTGAATAAGGATCTCCGTTTCCGTATCAATATTTGCCGTCGCCTCGTCAAGTATCATAACGCTCGGCTTATGGATTATCGTTCTCGCGAAGCTGAGGAGCTGACGCTGACCTGCGGAGAAGTTATTGCCCCTCTCGCGCACCTCCTCATCAAGCCCGTCCTTGAGCTTGTCGATGAAGTGGTCGGCGTTGACGTACCTGCACGCCTCCATTATCTCCTCGTCGGTAAATCCGTCCTCGCGCAGTACGATATTCGAGCGTATCGTGCCGGAGAAGAGGAAAACGTCCTGAAGCATCTGACCGAAGTGCCTACGCAGGCTCGATATCTTGATATGCTTGATATCTATGCCGTCGATGAGGATCTGTCCCTTCTGTATGTCGTAATTTCGGCATATTAGAGAGAGAATGGTGGTCTTGCCCGAGCCGGTAGAGCCGACGAACGCGACCGTTTCCTTAGCCTTTATCTTAAAGGAGACGTCCTTAAGTATCCATTCCTCACCCTCGTATGCGAACCAGACGTTCTTGAACTCGATATTACCCTCGACGTGGTCAAGCTCGATAGCTCCCTCGGTATCGACTACCTCGGGCTGCATATCCATAATGGTAAATATCTTCTCGGCAGAGGCAAATGCGCTCTGAAGCCTATTGAACTGATCCGCAAGGTTCTGAATGGGATCGAAGAAGGTCTGTATATAGAGGTAGAACGAAACGAGTATCTCGCTCGTTATCGTCTGACCGAGGAACGCAAAGTCGTCGATATAGCCCTTACCCGAGAGATAGAACAGGCAGAGCACGCTCGATATATAGAGCATATACACGATCGGGCGGAAGATACTGAAAACGAATATCTCGCTCAGCTTTGCACGTCCGAGCTCGTTGTTCTTGCCCATAAACTCACGCTTTTTCTTCTCCTCCCTATTGAAGATCTGAATGATCTTTATTCCCGACAGATTCTCGGAGAGGAAGGTATTTATATCCGTCGTACCGTCCTTGACCCGTCTATACGCACGTCTTGCGAACTTTCTGAAGATGAGCGTAAAGAGGAAGATGAAGGGCACGAAGCAGAGCACCATAAGCGTCAGCATATAGTTGAGCATGAACATTGCCACGATTATCGCGATGACAAGGAAGATATTTTTCACGAGGTTCGTAAGTATCTGCGTGAACATCATCGAGATAGCGTTAGTATCGTTCGTTACTCTCGTTACGAGTTTACCGACGGGAATACGGTTGAGCTGTGCGTGCGAGAGGCTCTCAATGTGTGTAAAGACGTCCTCGCGCAGGGCGGAGAGGATCTTCTGTCCGACTCTCTGCAGGAGTATCGCCTGAATATACTGGAACACGAGCGAGGTAATAAGAATAAAGGCATATATCGCGATGAAGGTAAAGAGCGTATCTAACTCAAACTCGCCCTTCATAACGCCCGTGATATTTCCAAGGAGTATGGGCGAGATCACGCTATACGCGATGGAAAACGCCATGGTAAATCCAACCGCAATAAACGAGCCTATATGGGGCTTTGCGTACTTCATGATGCGGCGCATTATCTCGGAGTCCTTCATATTTCTCTCAAAGCCTATTCCCGCCTTATCATTTCTGATGGTGAGGTAGGCGATGAAGAATACTATACTGAACAGTCCGACGATGCCGCCGACGAATAAAAGAGGATAATATTCGTACATATCATTCACCCCTTTCCTCTTCAAGCTTCTGAAGATCGACCGTAAGCTTGTACTCAGGGCAGGTCTCGACGAGCTGCTCATGAGTGCCGACCGCCACGATGCGACCGTCATCAACGAAGATTATCTTGTCCATTTTCTCGACTGTGGAGATACGGTGAGCGATCAGCACGGTCGTTCTTCCCTTCCTGTTCTCGCGCAAATTCTCGATAATGACCTTCTCGGTCTTGGTATCGACAGCACTTACGGAGTCATCGAGTATGAGTATCGACGCCTCCTTCATAAGAGCGCGCGCGATGGAGATCCTCTGCTTCTGACCGCCCGAGACGGTAACTCCACGCTCACCGAGCATGGTTGCGTACTTTGCGGGGAACTCGGAAATGTTCTCGTGAACGTCCGAGAGTGTAGCAACTCTCTCTACCTCGTCAGCATCTGCAGAATCCGTCGCAAAGGCGATGTTATTCTCTATCGTATCGCTGAAGAGGAAATTATCCTGCGGCACGTATGCACAAAAATCGCGAAGCTGCTTTATCGGTATCCTGTTTATATCCACGCCGTCGATGAACACCGTTCCATCGGGGACGTTATAAACACGCAGTATCAGGTCGACGATCGTCGTCTTTCCCGAGCCCGTCTTTCCGATTATACCGACATTCTCACCCGCGGATATCTTGAAGCTGACGTCATGGAGAGCCTCATATTCACCGTCGGGATATACGAAATTAAGACCTCTGAACTCGATATCGCCCCTGATCGTATCAAGGGGGCTGACCTTCTGTGCATCAACGACATCGGGCTTTGCATCAAGAAGCTCGGAAATTCTCTTTAGGGACGCGCGTCCGCGGCTCGTCATATCTATGAGCATCGAGATAGCCATAATGGGCCAGACGATCGAGCCGAAGTAACCGTAGAACTCAAGGAGCTCCTCGACTCTCAGCGTGCCGTTGTATACGAGATATCCGCCGTATCCGAGTATTATGCAGACAACGGACTGAACGAAGAACGTTACCGAAATGTGGAGGAACGTCGAGATCTTAGTGAATTTGATATTGATCTCCTCGTTCTCCTTATTGAGCTGCTTGAACGCCCACAGCTCCTTAAACTCCTTGACGAACGCCTTTATTACGGCTATTCCCGAGAAGCTCTCCTGCGAGAAGTCCGACAGCTTGGAGAATTTCTCCTGTCTTTCCTCCCACTTTTCGGTCATATATTTTCCGACGAACGTTCCCACAAGTAAAAGCAGGATCATCGGTATGAGTGAGAGCAGCGTGAGCCAGATGTTCACCTGCGACATTCTGTAAAGTGCGAGGGAGGCAAGTGCCAGTGCGTCAAAGGTCATCAGCGGACCGTCTCCGAAGCATTCATTTATTGTTTCGAGGTCGTTCGTAAAGAGCGACATCATATTTCCGACCTTGTTTACCTGATAATACTGCTGTGAGAGGTCTTTACAATGGTCGAACATTCTCTCGCGCAGATCGGTCTCCACCTTTATGGCAGTTCCGTACATACAGATTCTCCACAAAAATCTTCCGACCGCCATAACAAATATTATGAATATCATCGGCGCGCAGATCCTGTCAAGCAGGAAATTCACGTCAAATGCGATCAGCTCACCGTCGATATCGACAAAGCCGCTGTTGAGTCCTGCGATCATGTAGTTATACAGACGCGGTATCAGCAGCTGGAAATAGTCGACCGCAACGAGTGCCGCAATTCCAAGCAGCAAGGCAAAGAAATGCTTCTTGTAGTACTTATTTATGTACTTTCCGAATATCATTGGCTTCACTTCCCTTCTTTATATATAGCCAAACAGCAATTAAGTATGATTATATCACAAACTGCTCGGTTTTTCAATAGATATTTGCAAAAAACAGAAGAAAAAGCAGAAAAAACAAGGGAAGGATCACGGAGATCCCTCCCTTTTTCAAAATATGAAAAATTTACTGTATTACGAAGTAGAAAAGGTTCATAGAGTCGCCCTTTGTAATGGTATGATCGCCTGCCTCAAGCTCAACGGTAACTACGCCGTTAGAGTCTGCCGAGGTTGCAGATCCGTCGATCTTCACAGAGCCTTTTGCCTTATCAAAGACCATTATGAGCGTCCTTGCCTCGCTGAGTGTGAAGGTAATGGAGGTAGAGGATTCCATCTTGAGGCAACGGGTGAGCGTAAGCTCGCCGTAGGTCTTTGTTCCCTTGCTTGTGGAGTAGTTTCCTTTTACCGTGATGCCTGCAGGAGCATTTGGCTGAGCAGTCATATTCCATACGATATCGCCAACGGGTGCTGTGATCGTTCCGCCTTCGCCGCCCGTGCTTCCGCCTTCGCCGCCTGTGCTTCCGCCTTCGCCGCCCGTGCTTCCGCCTTCGCCGCCCGTGCTTCCGCCTTCGCCGCCCGTGCTTCCGCCACCCGATGTGCTGCTTGATGTAACGTTAGTGGAAACGAGCGTGCCCTTATAGGACAGGAGTGCCGACTTAAGATCGGGGATAACATTGTAATTTTTATCCTCATCCGCGGAGAACGTCCACTTGAAGTCGCCGCCCTGAACACGTCCTGCGAAGTTCATTACTGTCTCCTTTGCGTTCTCTGCGCTCTGGACATTGTAGCTGTACATCGAGGATGCGGTGTCGAAATTGTTATAGGTCGAGCCTCCCTGGAAAGCCTTAACGCTCGAGGGAACGGTCTCATTCCTTGTAGATGCAAGGTAGCAGTCAAACTGCGTGCTGTTCTGCTGATAGGTAACGAGGGGCTTGCAATCAACGAGTATATTGCCGTAAGCCTTGATGATTCCGCCGTTCTCGCCGCTGAATGTTCCTTCACCGTCTTTGCTGCTCGATATATCCGAGCCCTGCTTGGAGATGAGCATGGTGTAATTGGAGCTGCGGAAATAGTTATTCTCAACGAATACGGACGAGCCCATCGTAGCACCAACGCCGTATTTCGATACGCCGTCATAGTAGTTGTTGTAAACGTGAACGGTGCAGGTCCTTACTCTCGGATGACGGGAGTCGGAGTGATCGTACCAGTTGTGGTGGTAGGTGATGCAGTTCTCCGTGCTCTCGCTCTTCATTCCCTGGAGGTTGGATTTGCCCGTGTCAATGAAGTGGTTGAACGAAAGTGTGATGTTTGTAGAGGTCTTTGTATCAAGCGCGCCGTCGCCCTTTGCCTGATCGGCATCCTTGCCAGCAAGACCGTAGAAAAGATCGCAGTTATGTACCCAGATATGGCTGTTATCCTGCTGAAGGCTGATGTTGTCGCCCTCATCGCTATCGCAGTTCATAAAGCCGAGGTTTCTGATCTCAACGTTCTTAGCGCCCTTTACGCAGAGTCCGAAGCCGTTGAAGGTAGCATCGTTTCCAACGCCCTCAATGGTAAGTCCCTTGTCGAATGCGCCCTTGTTGATATCCACCTTGAGGTCGCCCTTGTCAAGGACTGCGGGATCTTCGATATTTCCGATAAATCTGATGCAGAGGGGGTGCTCAAAGTAACCCTTTTTAAGTCCGAGAATGATATTCTGAACACCGACCTTGGTCTCGATCTTGTTCTTGTCGACCCTCATATCAAGGGAAACGGTGTCCTTGTTCTCGTTTGTAACGTAAACAACAACAGCGTCGGATTTGAGTGTTCCGTCCTCGTTGTACGCACCGCTTGCCGTGCCGCCAACGAACGCAAAGCCCTCTCTGATGTGAGAGATCGTGTCCTCGGTGAAGGAGGACTTGTGATCCGTTATCTCCTCAGTTCCCTGTACGGGGATAACGTCTATTCTGTATGTACCTGCCGAGAGACCGAGAATATCGCATCTGTAATATTCGCCGTAATATCTCGTGAGCTCCTTGTCAACGAGCGTGCCGTTGCAGTAAACGTTGTAGGAGTCCGCACCCTCAACGGGCTTCCATGCGCAGAAGATCGTCTCAAAGGAGTAGCCTGTGAGAATGAACTCGATGTCACCCGTGATCTCGGGATTGGGGTTCTCCTGTGGTCTGCTCGTCGTGGTAGTGGTAGTGCCGTCGGGCTTCTTCGTAGTTG
>CAYPRM010000002.1:14991-72876 GCA_964413365.1 uncultured Lachnospiraceae bacterium
TAGTCGTCGATGTGGTAGTCGTGCCATCGGGCTTCTTTGTAGTTGTAGTCGTCGATGTGGTAGTCGTGCCATCGGGCTTCTTTGTAGTTGTAGTCGTCGACGTGGTCGTCGTGCCGTCAGGCTCCTTTGTAGTTGTAGTCGTTGATGTGGTCTCGGGATCGGTCGTGCCAGAGGGCGAGGTGGTCTTGAGTGAGCCTATCCAGCTGCACGCGCCGAGCATACCCGCGATCATTGAAAAGAGCAGTATAGCCGCCAAAAATCTTTTCATGTCAATGAGTCCTTTCTTTTTTGTATTATGCATACATTATTATTTTACACCTTTTTTGACCTAAAAGCAATAGAATTTCGTCTTTTTTTCGCATTTTTCTATTTTTGTCCGTTTTGCACAAAAACATGAATCCTGTTTTGTGAATTTTCAAAGCTCCTAAGAGCAAAAGTAGTTTTTCGTCGCGATCAAGCCGTCCTCGCGTATCACGTATACGGGACAGCTCGGCTCGGGCGATAGCTCCATCGCACACACCGCGTCAAATCTCGCCGCAGGACAGATGCTCGCCCTCCCCCCTCTTAGCTCGCAGATCAGATCTTCAATGCTCTCAACTCGCCGCTCAAGGCCCACGCCCGAGACCTGCGCGCCGTCGTGTATCGAGTGTATGTCACTGCCACCAACCATCGGCATACCGAGGTTTTTCGCGTATTCGTAAGCCCTGCGCGAGTAAATGTCCTCGTGCCCGACGTTCAATACCTCCACCGCGTCCACAAGATCGCGCGCTAACCTAATGTCGGAAATGTAGTACCGCTCGCGATAGGGGTGCGCTTGAATTATGTAGCCGCCGCTCTCGCGTATCAGCCTGAAAAACGGTATCCTGCCCATGTCCCTCACCTCGGGGTGAGCCTTTAACCACTCGGGCGAGATACCGAGCACTAAATATTCGTCCGTGCCGTCCGAAAATTTTTGCTCGAAGCCGAAAAGCACGACAAAATCCTTCTTTTCGCCCTCTCTTTTCGCCCTGTAATACCCCTCGCAGAATTTGTCAATAAATTCACCCCACGGAAGCCTGCGGTTGATGCAGGTGTTGCCGTGGTAGAAGTGATCCGTGACCACCATTCCGCTGTATCCGCGTGATATGTAAAAATCTATGTAATCCTCCGCCGCCGCGATCGAGCAAAGACTCGCAGCATCCGTGTGCGCGTGTAATTCGTAGTAAAACATCGCCCCACTTCCCTCCTTTTCTGCCGTACCCAGTAATTATACCCCATTCCCCCGAAAATGTCAATATTCTTTTGGTGAATAAATAAGGGATCGGGTGCACACGCCTACCGTCTCGCGCATATGTGCAGTCATTAAGGCAAAAACACTTGACAAAGGGTGGGGGATGTGGTAGAATGGGGTGGTAAAAGGGGCTATTTGCTCGGGGGCGGGGTTACGCTACGAGTTGGTGGCTGACAAACGGAGGGAAATATGCAATTACTGGAGCTTATATGGCACAGTGTCAAGGACACTATTGTCATAATACCTTTTCTATTTTTAACTTATCTGTTAATGGAGTATCTTGAGCACCGCGCAGGCAATGGTGCGGAGAAGCTGCTCAAGCGCTCGGGACAATTCGGCGCGGTCGTTGGCGGTGCGCTCGGACTCGTTCCGCAATGCGGATTTTCAAGTGCCGCGGCAGGGCTTTACAGTGCCCGTGTAATTTCGATGGGCACGCTGATCTCGGTATTCCTCTCTACGAGCGACGAGATGATCCCCATTTTCATTGCGCGTCCCGATTCAGATCTTCTCTCAATGCTCAAGATCCTCGCCGTCAAGCTCGGCATCTCGATCCTTGCAGGCGTTGCGGTGGATCTCGTGCTCAGGGCGATATACAAAAAGCGTGGCGGTGAGCCAACGGTCAAGATCGACGAGCTCTGCGAGAGGGACAAGTGCCATTGCCACAACAATCTTCTCAAGAGCACGCTCATTCACACGGGCAAGATCTCTGCCTTCATTCTGATCTTCACGTTCGTGCTCAATTTCCTCGTGTACTTCGTCGGTGAGGACACGATCGCGATGCTCGTTCTCGACAAGCCCGTGCTTGCGAACATTCTTGCCGCGGTGGTCGGGCTCATTCCCAACTGCGCGTCGAGCGTGATCATCAGCGAGCTTTTCATCGGCGGCGTGATCTCCGCAGGTGCACTGATGTCGGGACTTCTCGTTAATAGCGGCGTTGCGCTCGCCGTACTGTTCAGAACGAACAGACCGAGGAAAAATACGTTCATAATCGTCGGCATCATCCTCGCCATTGCGATCCTCGCAGGAATCGTTATCGACCTCACCCCCATCGCAAGGTGGATCGCAGGATAAAATAAAAAAGAGCAAGATCAAGGGAAACAAAAGCTCCTTTGGTCTTGCTCTTTTTATTCTTACTATTCCCTACCCCTCCTGCGTGGGGCATTTTCTATTTTGGGGCGGTGCGTAGGTGGAGGTGAGCTTGAGCGCTCCTCTGCCCGAATTTATGATATTGTGCCACGTACATGCCGGAACAAAGACGGCATCGCCGCTATGGAGTCTATAAGTCGTATCGAGTGCATCCTCGGCAAGTCCGACCGCGACTATGGCGTTCCCCTGCTCTACTCTGACGTACTGATCCGCATCCGTATGGACCTCCGCACCGACGCTCTCTCCACGTGGGACGGAGATCATCACCATCTGCATATACGTGCCGCGCCAGACGCTCGCCCTCTTTTCCGCAGAGTGGCAAGCGAGCCTTCCGATGCTTTTTAGGACGAGCACCTCACCGCCGCGGTCGCTCGCACATCTGCCGCCCGTTGTAAGGATGCTCTCCGCGGCATCGCGATCGTGATCGTGATCGCTTGGGCGGTCGCGTTGTGGGGAGTCGACCTTTATCCCTTCATTCATTCTCATTCGCATATCCTCCTTCATCTCACTGCTTTCATTATATGCAAAAAAAGAAAAGATGCCCACAGGCATCTTTTCTTCTATTATTGTATTATCTCTTGAATACGGAGAAGAGATCGTCAAAGTCGATATCGTCGGAGTCGTCCTGCTCAGGCTCAACCTTCTTTGCCTCGGGCTTCTCGTTAGCGGGCTCGTCCACTCTCTTGGTATCCTTCTTGGGAGCAGGTGCCTCGAGCTTCTTCTCAAAGCCCGTAGCGATAATGGTGATCCTCATCTCGTCCTCAAGCTCGGGATCGAATGCAACGCCCCAGATAACGTTTGCGTCGGGGTTAGCCTCCTTAGCGATCATCGTGGAAGCGATATCAACGTCCTCAAGTCCGACATCGGGAGATGCGGTGATGCTGATAAGCACGCCCGTAGCACCCTTGATAGAGGTCTCGAGAAGGGGACTGGAGATAGCTGCCTTTGCGGCAAGCTCAGCCTTATCCTTACCCGTAGCGTTAGCCATACCCATGTGAGCATAGCCTGCGCCCTTCATAACGGATGTAACGTCCGCAAAGTCAAGGTTAATGAATGCGGAGACATTGATAAGCTCGGAGATGCTCTGAACGCCGCGGCGAAGAACGTCATCAGCCGCCTCAAATGCGTTAGCAAGGCTTATTCTCGTATCGGTCGTCTGCTTAAGTCTTTCGTTGGGGATAACAACAAGAGCGTCAACGTAGGACGAGAGAGCGGCGATGCCGTCCTCAGCCTGATTCATTCTTCTCGTTCCCTCAAATGCGAAGGGCTTAGTTACGATAGCGACCGTAAGTATATCCATCTCTCTTGCGATGCGCGCAACAACGGGAGCTGCACCCGTGCCCGTGCCGCCGCCCATACCTGCGGTGATGAAGCACATATCCGCGCCCGAGAGTATTGCCTTGATATCATCAACGGATTCCTCTGCGCTTCTTGCTCCGATAGTGGGGTTAGCGCCTGCGCCAAAGCCCTTGGTTACCTTTTCACCGATAACGAGCTGGACGGACGCGTCGCTCCTCTTGAGTGCCTGTCTGTCGGTATTGATAGCTATGAATTCAACGCCTCTTATATTGGTATTGATCATACGGTTGACCGCGTTGTTTCCGCCGCCACCTACACCTATGACCTTAATATTAACGCCGCTGCTCATGCTGTCGTCATGTTCGAAAATCATTATAAATATCCTCCAAATTTCACAAAATAGATAAAAGTTCGTCCTTATATATATAATAATATATTTTCGTCCCAAAAGCAAGAGTTTTTTTGCATTTTTTATAAAATTTAAGAGCTTTTTTTGCATTTTTTCAAAATTTGCTCCCCGAGAGGGCGTTTTTCGGCGAAAAATCCCTCAAAAAACAGACTGACCGCGCTCGGCGATCAGTCTGATATCCATATTTTTCATTATTTTTTCTCGGAAACAAGTCTGACGATCTCGTCATAGATGAGCTTATTTGCGTCGGGGCAGGAGAATTTCGAGATGCTCCTACCGAGGCTCTCCCTCTTTTCCCTGCTCTCGATAAGCTCCTCCATCGTGCTCGCGAAGATCTCGTCGCCGAGCGTATCCTCCTCGAGCATCACCACGGCTCCCGCATCGGAGAGCACCTTGGCGTTCTTATATTGGTGATTATCCACGACGTTCGGCGAGGGGATCATCACGCAAGCAGAGCCGAGGGCGGCAAGCTCGGATATCGTCATAGCGCCTGCACGGCAGATTATGAGATCCGCCGCACTCATGCGCGTGGGCATATCGTGTATGTATTCAAGAAGTCTGAGGCTCGGCTCTCTGTCAAGTCCGTCCGCTCTGAACCTCTCACTGAAATCTCTAAAATACTCCCTGCCCGTTCCGAGGTGGCAGACTACGGAGGAGCGTCCGCGGAGCCTGTCGCGCATATAGGCGTAAACGGTGTCGTTCACCCTTTGTGCACCGAGGCTTCCGCCAAATGCGAGAATGTAGATCTGAGAGTCGGATATACCGAGCTTTTTCCTCGCCTCTGTGCGGTCGAGCACACCAAATCCGCCGCGTATCGGATTGCCGACGCGGATCACCTTATCCTGCTGCTTTATGTAATTTGCGGTCTCGGGGAAATTGACGAGTATCCTGTCAAGACTTCCCTGAAGCTGTCTTATTGCAAGCCCCGGGCGCGCGTTCGACTCGTGGGCTACGGTCGGTATACCGAGCCTTGATGCGACCTTGAGTGCAGGCCAGCAGACATATCCGCCCGTGCCTATGACTATGTCGGGCTTGAAATCCTGTATTATCCTCTTCGCCTGTATCTGCGACTTGAGCATAAGATAAAGTGCCTTCACATTACGTGGGGAGAGCGAGCGTGATATTCCCATTATATCTACATGGTGGAGCTTATACCCCGCCTTTACGACAAGGCTGTTTTCAAGTCCACGCTCCGTTCCGACGAACTCCACAACGGAGGTGGGATCGTTTATTTTTATAGTATCGGCTATTGCAAGTGCAGGATTTATATGTCCTGCCGTGCCGCCGCCCGTCATCAAAACTCTCATTTTTTCCGTCCTTTCAAAATTTTTATTTTTTGCATACTCTTTCTCTATGCCCTCCCCGTAGAGCTGTAACGCGACACGGAGAGAATGATGGCCAGCTCAAATATCTGAAGTGCCAGAGATGTACCGCCCGAGCTGAAGAGCGGCAGGGATATCCCCGTATTCGGCATTGAATTCGTTACGACCGCAACGTTGAGTGCGACCTGAAGTGCGATCTTGAAGCTCAGTCCCCTGACGAGCAACGCACTGTATGCGTCGGGTGCGCCTGCCGCTATGCGAAATCCCCGTATCACGAGCAGGGCAAAGAGCAATATCACCGCAAGAGCACCGACAAAGCCCAGCTCCTCGCAGATTATCGTAAAAATAAAGTCGTTCTGCGGCTGGGATACATATCCGTGCTTTTGAATACTCGTGCCGAGCCCGACGCCAAACAGCCCTCCCGAGCCTATTGCGTACAGTCCCTGCAGAGTCTGCCACGCCGAGCCGAGGGGATCGACCTCCTCAATGTGAAGCCATGTATTCACACGCTCCTGCGCGTAGTCGGACACGAGTATCAGCCCCACGCCTGCCACGGCGATGAGAGCGAGAATGAGCACTATCCATTTTGTGTGTGTTCCGCCCATATACATCACGGCGATCGAGAGCATTCCGATTATCATAAGCCCCGAGATATGCTTTTCAAGTGCGACGAGCACACAGACCGCACCGAATATGCACATCGGTATGAGTGCGCCGTACTTAAAGCTCGTGGCGGAGGATCTCCTGTCGCCGATGCGAGCTGAATTTTTTGACATATAGTGGGCAAGGAGCATTACCACCGCAGGCTTCGCTATTTCCGAGGGCTGAACGGTGATGATGCCGAGATCGAGCCATCTTTGCGCACCGCCGCCGTCCCTTCCGACAAATATAACGAGCACAAGGAGCACTATCGAGAGTGCGTACATCACGCACCCGAGCCTGCGCCAGAGGTCGATATTCGCGAGCATCACGAACGGCACGCTCACAGCAACGGCGAGCAGGGCAAAAATGACATACCGAACGATAAAATAGGAGCTGTCTCCGTATTTTTGCTCAGCGTAAACATAGCTTGCACTAAAGGACATAACAGCTCCGAAGCAGAGCAGCAGCACGGCGTAGGTGAAAAATCGTGTGTCGATCCTCCCTACCCTCGGCGTGCCACCGCCCTCCGACGCGGTGCTATATGTGCGCTCGCGTCTTGACTCAAAATATTTATTTATCCTGACTCTTATACCGACATTTTTCTTTTTGACATCGGATTTTTTTGAGGACTTCCCTGTGCTAACATCAGCCATACCGTCCTCCGATAAAGATCAGAATGCGAAATACGCTACCGTGCAGAACACGGCGGTAACGAGCGAGAACACAAGAACGATCTTTCTCTCGCTCCAACCGCATTTTTCAAAGTGGTGATGGATCGGCGCCATCTTGAAAACGCGGATCCTTCTTCCCGAAAGCTTATACACGCCGACCTGTATTATATCCGACGCCGCCTCGATAAGATATATTATTCCTATAAGGAAGATGATCATCGGCTCATCGAGCATAAATACCGAGCCAACAACGAGACCGCCCAAAAACAGCGAGCCCGTATCCCCCATAAATACCCTTGCGGGGTTGAAATTGTAGATAAGGAAGCCTGCCGTCGCGCCTATCGCCGATGCTGCCACAAGAGAGAGCGAATCGTTCTCCGTGCGGTATGCCACGACTGCGAGGAAGATGCCCACAACGAGCGTTACCGAGCTTGCAAGCCCGTCGATGCCATCGGTGAGGTTGACCGCATTGACAAAGCCTATTATGAGCACGAACGCAAAGACGTAATAGAACACGCCAAGCTCAAGGCTCACGCCCGTAAAGGGTATGTGAAGCGAGGTGTTTATATTGTCCGTGAGCGTCAGGGCAACGAGATAGAGCACCGCCACAAGGGATTGGAGCACTATCTTCTGCTTTGCGCTGAAGCCCTCATTCTGCTTCTTTATAAGCTTCGTATAGTCGTCAAAAAAGCCTATCATGCCGTTGAGGACGGCAAGGGATACGGTGAGCACGAGCGGAACGAGCCTCTCCGTGCTTCCACGCATAGCCGAGATGACTGACACAAGAGCGAGTAATGCCAATATTGCTATAATAAAGCAGATGCCTCCCATAGTGGGAGTACCTGCTTTATCCATATGCCAGCGAGGTCCGATCTCGAGTATTCTCTGACCTACCTTGTGGCTTTTCAATATTGGGATCACGTGCTTTTCAAGTATCACAGTGAGCAAAAATACCGCTACTGCGACCAAAATAAACTCAATGATCATATATTTGATTTCCTTTACTGTTTATAGAGCAAGCTGAGCCTTCATATATCCCAGCACCATCTCCGCCTTGAGCGCGCGGCTCGCCTTGACGAGCAGAACGTCGCCGTCCTTCAGTACGCCGAGCAATCTCTTGCCGACAGCCTCTGCGTCCGCGGTAGTGCTTCTGTATATCTGCTTTTCGCTCATTCCGCCCTCAATAGCACCGCCTGCAAGCTCCGTAGAGGAAAGCTCGCCGTAGGTAAAGAGCATATCTGCGTGCATTTCTGCAAGGTGGGAGCCTACGCCTCTGTGAAGCATCTGAGTAGTAGGACCAAGCTCACGCATATCGCCGAGCAGGGCTACCATTCTGCCGCCGCGTGCCCTTGCGGTATCGCGAAGGACGTTGATCGCCGCGTTCATAGACTCGGGACTTGCGTTGTAGCAGTCCTCTATGACGGTGATGCCGTTGAGGCTGTATATATTCTGACGCATTCCGACGGGCGAATATGCAAGGAGTCCCTCACGGATCTCTGCCTCGGGAACGTTCATCTTAAGTCCCACGGAGAATGCCGCCATTGCGTTGTAAACATTGTGCTTACCTGCCACGGAGAGCCTGATATCGCGCAAGGATCCGTTGGGCGTTCTCATATCGAATACGATGCCGTCCTCGGTGGATCTGATATTACTTGCGAAATAATCACACTCCTCGTTCTTCATGCCGAAGTAGAGAGTTCTGTATCTGTCGCTCTCGTGTCCTGCAAGAAGGGGCTCATCGCCGTTAAGAAGAAGGAGTCCGCCGTCACGCAGACCTGCGGTTATCTCAAGCTTTGCGCGCGCTATGTTCTCACGCGAGCCGAGAGCCTCAAGGTGGGACGAGCCGATGTTCGTGATAAGCGCGATATCGGGGCGTGCCGCCTCGCTCATATACTCTATCTCGCCAAGTCCGCTCATTCCAAGCTCGAATACAGCCGCGTCATTTCTCTGGCTGAGCTCGAGCATGCTCATGGGCATACCGATGGTCGAATTGAAGTTCCCCGACGTCTTGTACGTTCTGTATTTTCTGTCGAGCACCGAGGAGATGAGCTCCTTGGTGGTGGTCTTGCCGACAGATCCCGTAACTGCGACGGTCCTTATGTCAAGCTGACCTCTTACATACTCTGCGATGTCACGGATAGCCCTTACGGAATCCTCCACGACGATGACTGCGATGCCCTTTACATCAAGGGGTACTCTCTCTGCGATAACGCAGCGGCAGCCCTGCTTTACTACGTTGGAAATAAACGAGTGTCCGTCAACTCTTTCACCGCGCATAGCGATGAACATGGATGTACTGTCAGCTTCGCGCGAGTCGGTCGTTACCGTCTCGAAAAGCACCTTGTGCTCACAGCCGACGCTGTAAAGCGTTCCGCCGCATATCTCTGCTACCTTGTCAGCAGTAAGTCTGCCGATGCCGAGTTTGATCTTCATGCTCATTTTCTCCTTCCGTAGATTTTTTCTATTGCCGTGCGGACGATCTCCCCCTCGTCAAACGGGTGGACGCCGCTCGCATCTATTTGATATTTTTCATGTCCCTTGCCTGCGAGCAGAATAATGTCATTCTTCCTCGCAGTCGCTATCGCAAAGCAGATAGCATTTTTTCTGTCGGGTATCACGCACGGCATCTCAAAGCCCTCCGTGCCCTCAAGTATATCCTCTATTATCCGCCGCGGATCCTCCGTTCTCGGATTGTCCGCCGTTATTATGCAAAGCTCCGAGCCTTGTAGTGCGATCCTGCCCATGAGCGGTCGCTTCTGTCTCTCCCTGTCTCCGCCACAGCCGAACACGGTGATGATCCTGCCACCCTTGGTCGTTCGTATATTCCGCACGCTCCGCAACACTCTCTCGAGTGCATCGGGTGTGTGTGCGTAGTCGATATAGACCGAAAAGCCAAACTCCTGCGGTATTTTAAGCATCTCGAGCCTGCCCGAAATGCTACCGACCGTTCCGATAGCCTCTGCGACCTTGTGAGGCTCAAGACCTAACTCTATTGCGGCCGCTGCCGCCAGAAGCGTGTTCATGATCTGAAACTCACCGCAAAGCTGACTCTCAACGGAGCACGCGCCGTAGCGTCCGCCGAGCACGTAGGATATTCCGCGTGCCGAGCATACCGCCTGAGTTGCAATGTGATCCGCACGTCCCTGCCGTGAGCAGGAGATGCATCTGCACCTCGCATCACGAAGGACTCTTTTCCCGTAAATGTCGTCGGCATTTACCACACCGAGCCTGCAGTGCCCGAAAAGGCTGAGCTTTGAGAGGTAGTACCTCTCCATCGTGCCGTGGTAGTCGAGATGGTCCTCACTAAGTCCCGTAAAGACGCCGACCTCGAATTTTATCGGCTCGAGCCTTCTCTGATCGAGAGCGTGCGAGCTTGCCTCCATCACGACCGTGCCGATCCCTGCGTCCGCGATCCTTTGGAGCATCGGGTAGAGCTCCTCGGGATCGGGAGTTGTGAAATTTGACTCTGTGTACCCACGCCCAGCTGAAAAGGACGAACAGTTCAGCGTTCCTATGAGCTCACAGGGAATGTTAAGTGTATCAAAAATATGCTTCAGTATGAAGGAAACGCTCGTTTTTCCGTTCGTTCCCGTAACTGCGATGAATTTAAGACGCTCCGTAGGACAGCCGCAGATGGCGTTCATCATTTTTGCGATCGCCGCGTGTGCGTCCGCCACCTTGACTGTTATACCGGGCGCGATATCGTCCCTCTCGGAGATGATGATGCGTGCGCCGTGCAAAAGGGCGTCATTTATATGTGAATTTCCGTCGCTCCGCGTCCCACGCAGGCAAACGAAGGCATATCCCTCTCTCACCCTGCGCGAATCCGCGCTCACACCCGTGATCTCGGTATCTCCGAGCCTCTCGGGGCAAAATATATCGCTCATCCTGCAAATATCGCGAAGCCTCATAGCACCTCCACAAAAAAGAACTGCTTTAACTTCCTTATTCATCAGGATCAAGATATCTCAATCTGACCGTTATAACGCTGCCCGACGGCAACACCGTGCCCGGCGGTGCCGACTGCTCGATGACCGTCGCTCCTGCGCCTATCATACCGTTCGTCGCTCCCACTATGCGGACGTTGAAACCTGCACAGGTGAGTGCTCTGTTTGCCTCGTATGCACTAAGTCCTACAAGGCTCGGAACGGTGGCGTCCGCGCTCGGCGTGGCATCTCCCGTATAGAGCGTTATTTTCTTGTTCGATGCGTCAATGACCGTGCCCGACGCAGGTATCTGCGATACGACCGTGCCACCCGTGCCCTTGATGCTGACATCAAAGCCGCCCTCGTGCGCAAGCCTCTCCGCATCCGTCGCGGACATTCCGACAAGATCGGGAGTGCTCACCTCGCAAATGAGGCTCTCATCCCTTTCCTTACCAATGTAGGGGAGGATCTTATCCATGAGCGCCCCAACATAGGGTGCGGCTACGACACTTCCGTAAAGGACGCCGGTGCTCGGCTCATCGACCATTATAAGTGCCGCGATCTCAGGCTCGTCGGACGGTGCGAAGGCGACGCAGGAGCAGACGTAGGGCTCGACTCCCTCCACTCGGAAATCATTTCCCTTCTTCTCACTCGTGCCCGTTTTCGCCGCGATCCTGTACCCTGCGACGTAGGCGTTTTTCGCACCTCCGTCCCCCGAAACGCCGCTCTCAAGAATTCCCGCGAGCGTCCTGCAGACCTCAGTGCTCACCACCTGACGCTTTATCTGTACCTCGTGTGAATACAAGGTCTCGCCGTCCGCGTCCGTGATGCTTTCTACTATATATGGCTCAAGCAGGTAACCGCCGTTTGCAACTGCGGCCACTGCCATTATATGCTGTATTGGTGTAACGTTGAAATTCTGACCGAAGGCGTATATTGCAAGGTCGAGAGAGGTCATGGCATTTCTTGTCTTGATGATCCCTCTGCCCTCACCCGGAAGGTCGATGCCCGTTTTCTCGAGGTATCCGAACGCTCCGAAGCGGTCGTAAAACGCCTCTGTGCCGATCCTCTCGCCGAGAGTCATGAACCAAACCACCTGACGCTTTATCTGTACCTCGTGTGAATACAAGGTCTCGCCGTCCGCGTCCGTGATGCTTTCTACTATATATGGCTCAAGCAGGTAACCGCCGTTTGCAACTGCGGCCACTGCCATTATATGCTGTATTGGTGTAACGTTGAAATTCTGACCGAAGGCGTATATTGCAAGGTCGAGAGAGGTCATGGCATTTCTTGTCTTGATGATCCCTCTGCCCTCACCCGGAAGGTCGATGCCCGTTTTCTCGAGGTATCCGAACGCTCCGAAGCGGTCGTAAAACGCCTCTGTGCCGATCCTCTCGCCGAGAGTCATGAACCAAACGTTGCAGGACTGCGTGAGTCCCTCCGAAAATGTCAGGCTCCCATGTCCCCGTGTCTTGTGGCAATGTATCGTATGCCCCGAGACGGAGAGCGAGCCGCCGCAGAAAACTCTGTCGCTCGCGATATTGACCTTACCCTCGCTAAGTGCCATAGCCGAGGTCAGTATCTTGAAGGTCGAGCCGGGAATGTAGGAATCGGAGACTGCCTTATTTCTCCACATTTCAAGGAGATATGCGGAATATGCCGCTCTGTATTCGTCGCTTCCCTGCTCATATCCGTCCCTTGCAAGCAGGTCGGAATAATATGCATTGAGCACTCTCGGATCGTTGAGATCGTACCCCGGGACCGTCGCCATGGCGAGTATCGCGCCCGTTTTGACATTCACAACTATTCCGCAGGCTCTGTTCTTAGCGTCGCTCTCGCCGACAGCCTCAAGCAGCTGCTCCTCAAGAGCGCTCTGTATGTATGCATCCAGCGTGGTCTGCAGGCTCGCGCCGCTGACCGCGGGTATGTAGCTTTCGTATTCATAGGGCAGCTCGTTTCCAAAGGAATCTCTTGCGGTAATGTAGTAGCCGTCCGTTCCTCGCAGGCTTTCGTCGTAGTACGCTTCAAGTCCCCAGACGCCCTTTGCGTCCGAGCTCGTAAAGCCTATCACCGACGAGGCGAGCGTCCCGTTTGGATAATATCTCGAATATCCCGCCTCGACGAACACCATGTCGTGGTAGGAATTTTCCTCTATAAATTTTCTCACTCCGTCAGCGATCTCATCGGAGGCACCGCTCATCACCGTCCTGTCGAGGTAGCCCGTATAGGTGGTGTGCTTCAGTATCTCGTCGTAGTCAAGGGAGAGGATCTGCGAGAGTCCGCGGGATATGTGCTCTGCGTAGCAGATGTCAATTCCTGCGCGGTCCGCTCTTCTCTGCTCCTTCGCTATCGCGGAGGGGGAGATGAATATTCTGTATGTTGTAACGGAGGTGGCAAGCACCCTGCCGTATCTGTCGTATATATTTCCACGCGGTGCGCGCGTGGGGCTTTGCGTCGTCATCTGATCGAGCACCTTGTCAAGGTAGAGATCAAAGTCGACGGTCTGTATATAAAGCACTCTTATGAGTAATGCCGCGAGCATCAGAAGCACAAGTGCCAGGCACAGTGCGGATCTCGCGCGTCCCGAAAAGCTAACGTATCCTCTCATACGAACCCCTTCCACCGACCGTATTTAAGAAAAATAAACGGTGAGAGCCGGATTCAAGCAAATGGGCCGTTGCTCTTGCTCCGCGTCGGAAGTCTAACCTCCACGAAAGACACCGACCTGCTCTTCACCGTTTTTCAAGTGTGGCAAATGGAAATTGATCTGCCCTCCATATAATATGCAGGGAGGACTGATCTTATGATACCCGACTCGGGCGTCGGATATGCTAAGAGGTGCTTGCGGCTGTTCTGCCGCATTTTATTTTTGTTTTTATTTACGAGAAAAGTAAAATTATCGAAATTATTATGAGTATCAGCGACGCACATACCGCGCCGATAGCTATCAGAGCGGTCATCGGGAGCTTTTTTCTCTCCGATCTCGCCCGTTCCGCCCTTTTGGGGGCTTTTTCGGTGGTATCGTGGGCTTTTTTCGTCATACCTGCGCTCTCGCCGCTTCCCTTTTTGGAAGTAGGGCGCGGAGCATCGGGCTTTACCCTAAGATCTCCGCCTGCACGCTTGCGCAAGGTCGCGCCGACGTCCGTTTTCTTCGTCTCGGTCTGCTTTGGGCTGACCTTCTTGTACCTCTCGCGGTCTATGCGGTCGAGGACGAGCCTTGTGTCGGTCTCGGCGTCGGGTGTCGGCATACGGTCCCTTGACGAGGTGCAATAATCGACGAAATCGCCGTCGGTCATATTTTTTCTCACGGTGCGCGTGCTGTCGTTCAGAGAAAGTCTGTACGAGCTTGGGGAAAGAGTGCGTGAGCGTATCTCGCACATCTCCTGCTCGCCGCTCTCCTTAGCACCGCTATAATAGCTCCTTCCGCGATCCTCATATCTTGCACAGAGCTTATCAAGGGCTGAGCTGTGCTCGCTTTTTCTGTCTTGGGGCTTCTTCATGGTGAAGTCCCTCTTATATCTTCTCTGCTACTCTGAGTTTTGCGCTCTTGGAACGGCTGTTCGCCTCAAGCTCGCTCTCACTCGGAAGTATCGGCTTTTTACTTATTATCCTTATCCTCGGCGTGTTTCCGCATACGCACACGGGAAAATCCTTCGGGCAGGTGCAACCGCTCGCAAGGGATGCAAACGTCTGCTTTACTATTCTATCCTCGAGGGAATGGAAGGTGATTATCGCTATCCTTCCGCCGACGTTCATGCGTCTGACCGCCGCCCTTACCGTAGGCTCGATGACGTCAAGCTCACGGTTGACCTCGATCCTTATCGCCTGAAAAACTCGCTTTACCGAGCTCAGCTCCTCGCGTCTTGCGAAGGGCGGAACACAGCTCTTTACTATCTCGGCGAGCCTCAGAGTGCTATCTATCGGGGCGATCTCGCGTTCACGAATGATGCCGAGCGTGATGCGAGGGGCGAATTTTTCCTCGCCAAACTCGTACAGCACCCTTTTGAGTGCGTCGGGCGAATACCCGTTGACCACGTCGTAGGCACTGCGGACTGCCCTCTTGTCCATTCTCATATCGAGGGGCGCATCGTGCATATACGAAAATCCGCGCTCCGCCGTGTCGAGCTGATAGGACGAAACTCCAAGATCAAGGAGCAGACCGTCTATTTTTTCGATACCGAGCCTGTCGAGCACTGCATCGAGGTTTGAAAAATTATCTCTCACGACCTTGACTCTCTCCCCAAAGGGGCTGAGCCTCTCGCCTATCACCTTAATGGCGTCAGCGTCCTGATCGATCGCTATGAGCGTACCGCTCGTGAGCCTTGCGGCTATCTGTGCGGAATGTCCCGCGCCTCCCGCCGTGCCGTCAACATAAATACCGTCGGGCTTTATGTCAAGGGCGTCAATGCTCTCCCCGAGCATTACCGAAAAGTGAGAGAATTCCTTCATATTACAGACCGACTGCCTCAAGAGCGTCAATAAGAGCAGCCATATCCATCTCCTCATCGTTGCGTCTGTAAAGATCAGCCGACCAGATCTCGGCGTAATCTCCGCATCCGACGATGACGGTCTCCTTGGATATCTGCGCGTATTTCAGCATCTCGGAGGGGATAACGATCCTTCCCTGCGCGTCCGCCTCAAGCTCGACGGAATGACCGTAGAGGTAGCGAACGAGCGGCTCTGAGAACTTTCTGTCCATCTCCTTTATGGGAGTAACGTACCTTTCCCATTCCTCGGGCGAGCAGATCTTAAGATAATTTCCTCTGAGGCTCTGCGAGACGACAAAGGTCTTACCTATCTCGAGTCTTATCTTCGACGGCACGAAAAGTCTGTTTTTCGTATCAACATTATGAGAAAATTCACCGTGAAACATAATTTCTGCTCCTTTCCGAGAGATTTGGCGGCTTTTCCACCACTTTGAACCACTTTCGTGGGTTTTTCCCCCACGACGCATCACTATTATACTAAATACACAGAAAAATTGCAATAGCTTTTTTGAAAAAACTGAAATTTATTTTATTAATTTTTTTATTTTCTTTTATGAATTTTTTGTGAAGTGTATGCTTTGAGCCTTCAGAACGCGAAAAATCCACCCCACGCGATGCGTGGGGTGGATTGGATCTTGTGTTATATTCTATTCGTTGGTTGAGTTGATCAATACAGTTCCGTCGGTGCAAATTACGGTGCAGTCCGTCAGATCCTCGGACCAGTCGTTTTCAAAGTATAGATCCTTCTGCATAGTATTCCATTGTTCAACAGTTCCCTCGTAATTGATCTTTTTGAGCGAGGTCCACTCGATGAACGGCATTCCGAAACCAGTAATGCTCACAGGAATGGTTACTGACTTGATGGAAGGGCATGCTGCAAGTCCCCAAGAGTCTATTCGGCTCATGCTCTCAGGGAAGATCAGCTCCTCGAGCCATACTGTATTTGTGAAGCAGCCATATTCCATATTTTCCACGCCCTCGGGGATCGTGTAGCTCTTAGCCTTGCTTCCCTTAGCGTAGGATATCATGGTCTTGCCGTCCTTGGAGAACAGGCATCCGTCAATAGTCTTGAAGCGTTCGCTGTTCTCACTTATATTTATGCTCACGAGCGATGCACAGTTTTCAAATGCCGCACCCGTAACGCTCTCAATACCGTCAGGAAGATTTATCTGTTCAAGATACATAGCACCGCTGATTGAGTCGTACTGCAGCTTCTTGACCGTGGTCGGGAGCGTGAATACCCTATCCTTCTTTCCGATGGCGTATGTGAGCAGCATACTGCCGTCCTTGGTGTAGAGATCTCCGTCGATGGACGTATAGACCGTATTGTCCTCACTCACGGTAATGCTCTCAAGCGAGGTGCAATAGGTCAACGCATAGCACTCCATCTCCGTAAGACTTGCGGGAAGGGTTATGCTCTTGAGATTATTGACCTTCCAGAATGCGTAGTCGCATATCTTGGTAACGCCGTCGGGGACCTCAAAGCTTGTCGCAGTATTGCCCTGTGCATAGAAATACAGAACAGTACCGTCCTTGCTGTATATCGCGTTATCGCACGATTTATAATTTGGATTTTCCTCGTCAATTTCAATAATACGCACCGAGGGGCATCCCAAAAACATAACTTCGCTCATGGTTGTAAGAGTCTTCGAAATGTACAGCTCCTCCAACTCAGGACACATATTAAACCCACTACCTACCATTGAATTCACGCCGTCATTCATAATCACCTTCTTGAGCTTGGGGCAATTTGCAAACGCACTGTACATGGTGAGAGAATTGCCGTTCAGCGTTACCGTCTCGAGCGCCTCGCAATTATAAAATGATCCGGATATCATCTCAAGCGTAGTAGGTGTCGTTAAGTTCTTGAGGTAGATGCATCCGCCGAAGGCACTCATTTCCAAGCTCTTTACTCCCTCGGGAATAGTGAAGGACTCTCCCTCCTTGCTCGCAGGGTAGCAGTACAGAGTCTCACCGTTATAGCTGTAGAGTACATTGTCAACGCTCTTGAACTTGGTATTTCCCTCGCTCACATCGATCTCTGCAAGTGTCGGGATCTCGGCGAGAATGTAGCAGAAGTAATAAGGATTCAAGCCATTGCCCAATACCATTTTTCTAAGGGAATCGCATCCCTCAAACGGCATGAGCTTATCATAATAAATACTCGTAATGCTGTCGGGTATGACGAGTGTCTCGAGCGTTTTAAGATTCATAAGCGCGCCCTCGTAAACACAGGTCACGGGCTTGCCGAGGTATGTGCTCGGCAATACGAGAGTGTCCTCGGTAAATCCCGTGAGACTCTTGATGCCGTAGGACTCGCCGTTATTGCGGAGCTCAAAGGTCATATTTAGCATGGGGATCACCTTGGTCTCAGCCGTCTTACCGCAGGTGGAGCACTCCTTGTGCTTGGAGCCCGCCTCCTCCGCGGTGGCGTTCTTGTCTATGATCCAGTCCCCTCCCTTGTGTCCCGTGGCGGAAATAGTCTGCTGCGCCGTGATGACCTCGTTGCAGGTCGAGCAATGCGAGCCCTCGGTCTTGCCGTCGTCCTCACAGGTCGCAGGAACAGCCGCATCCGTTACGGGGGTGTGTACATGGGTGCTCGGCGGATCGTCGCCCTCACTCGGATCGACGGATGGTGCGGGCTTTGTCGTCGTGGATGTGGCAGTAGTAGTCGTGGTCGTGGTCGCAGGGCGCAGGATCTCAAGATACCTGCACGATGAGAGTGCGAGCACGGCGATACATATTACCACGATAATGATCAGATCTTTGAAAATAGCTTTCATAACCTTCCCTCCTTTTGGGGTGTTTATTATCCGTATTCAAAAACAACATCAGCTATAATTCATTGTACCATCTTTTATCTTTTTTGTCAATATGTTTGTTTTTACAATTTAAGACCAATTTCGAATGTTAAATTTTCTCCAATGCTTTCTTCACATAGCGAAGCATATCGACCGCCGCAGGCGGATATCGACTTGTGAACAATGGCTCACCACCACACGAAGCTCGTATTGTCCAAACGACCGTGCAAGCGGTGGATGAGGTGTTCCACAATGGAAGCCGAATGATATTCAACGACATCTTTTTTAGAAGAAAATCCCCAAAAAGCAAAAGCCCCGGCGTCAGCTGAGGCTTTTTCCCTGCCACATATTATGTGAGTAGAGGTATTTATCTATATCGTTTATAACGGTAGTCTTTTTCCTCGACCAATCAGGTGCGAGAAGATCATCCGCCATGCCGTCGCCTGTGAGGCGTGCGATGACGGTATTCTCGGGCAGGAGCGCGATCGACTCCGCGACAAGTCTGACGTACCTTTCCCTCTCGAGCGGCACATATTCGCCACTCTCGTACATTTCGGCAAGCCTCGTTCCTCGCAGGACGTGGAGAAGGTGAAGCTTGACCATATCCGGCTTCAGTTCACCGACTCTCCGCACGCTCTCGAGCATCATTTCGTCCGTTTCGTTCGGCAATCCAAGTATGAGATGGACGCAGATCTGTGCTTTCGGTGCGGCGGATCTCAAATTCCGATATCCCACAAGGAAATCCTCGAAGGTATGCCCTCGGTTTATGCGCTCTGCGGTAGTATCGTGGACGGTCTGAAGCCCAAGCTCGACACAGAGCGTGGTCCTCTCCGAAATGTCGGCAAGATATGCGAGCACGTCCTGCGGCAGACAATCCGCACGTGTTGCAACGTTGAGTCCAACGACGCCCTCGCACGCAAGTGCCGCCTCGAATCTTTCCCTTATCTCCCGCACGCTCGCATAGGTATTCGTGCGCGCCTGAAAATACGGGATACACCGCTCCACGCTCCATTTTGAGGACAGCCTTTCGCGCGCTCTTGCGTATTGCTCGGATATCGGGAGAGTCGCACTCTCGGCAAAATCTCCGCTGCCGCGTGATGAGCAATATATGCATCCTCCGACGCCGCATCTGCCGTCCATATTCGGACAGGTAAAGCCTGCGTCAAGTGGGATTTTCGCGCATTTTCCGCCAAATGTACGTTTTAGGTAAAAATCATAGGTGTAGTATCTTTTATTGCTGTCGCTATTGGGGTATGGGTTCGTCTGCGACTGCTTTTCCCTGCTTTTCATTATTTTATCTTATGATGATATGCGCAGGTATGCCGTTCTCATATCTTACGGGAAGCTCGCCCTGTATGAGGGGAAGCAGGTAGCGTGCGCACTCGTCGGTTATATTATTTCCGCGCGCGTTTATAAATTCATCGGGCACGTGCCTTACCATATTTGCGATCTCCGAGATGTCCCTGTGCGAGATCTCGACTCTGTACGGCTCATCGGACGCTCTCTCAATGGTCATCATCTGACGTGTTACGCCCGCTGCCGCCGCTCTGACTGCCTCACGTCCAACGCGCACGGATTCCTCTATATCCGTTCTCGACGCAATATGTGCGGCGCATCTCTGAACGATATTCAGCTCCACCGAGCGCACCTTACAGCCAAGCTCATTCTTTATAGCGTGCTCAAGTGCCTTGCCCGTTCCCGAGAGCTGTTTATGACCGAAAACGTCCGTCGACGCAATGCCAAATCCCTCGCAGACATATGTTCCGTCGGCAAATCTTATTCCCTCCGAGACGGCAACGACCACGTTCGGATGTCTATCAAGCGCCGCTCTGAGGTCCTCAAAGAATTCGTCCTTATCGAACGCGCGCTCGGGAAGATAGATGAGGTCGGGAGTCTCTCCGCCGAAGGCGCGTGCAATTCCCGACGCCGCCGTCAGCCACCCTGCGTCACGCCCCATTATCTCAATGACCGTTACCGCAGGCGTCGTATATACCGCGCAGTCCCTGATGCACTCGGAGACGGTGGTGGCGATATACTTTGCCGCGGAAGCAAAGCCGGGGGTATGATCCGTGCCGACAAGGTCGTTATCAACAGTCTTGGGCACGCCGACGACTCTCATCTCGTAATCACAGCTGCGTGTGTACTCGGAGAGCTTGGCAACGGTGTCCATCGAGTCGTTTCCGCCGATGTAGAAGAAATATCTTATATCGTATTTTTTGAATATTTCTATGAGCCTTTCATAGGTCTCCCTGCCCTCCTCAAGCCTCGGGAGCTTTTTCCTGCATGAGCCGAGAGCCGCCGCAGGTGTCTGCTCGAGCACGAATATCCTGTCGCGGTCGGAGAAGAACGCGGAGAGATCTACGATATCCTCGCGAAGAAGCCCCTCGATACCGTTGTGCATACCGTAGAGCGTTCTTATCGCGCCGTCGGAATTGCCCTCGAGCACGCCTCTTACCACTCCTGCGAGCGTTGCGTTTATTGCCGCAGTCGGTCCGCCCGACTGTCCTACTATTGCGTTACCTACAAGCTTTTTCATATTTTTATACCTCTGAAAATCAATAAATATCGGTGAAGCATCTCACTTCAAAAATCCGTTGACTATCTGCTCCTCAGCCTCCGCCTCGGTGAGTCCGAGCGTCATCAGCTTCGTTATCTGCTCGCCTGCGATCTTTCCGATAGCCGCCTCGTGAATAAGGGATGCGTTGACGTCATTTGCGGTGATCTCGGGGATCGCGCGGACGCTCGCACCGTCCATAATTATGGCGTCGCACTCGGTATGTCCGTAGCAGGCGGAATTGCCGTTTATACGTGAGAGGAAGGTCTGCGTTGAGTTGTCCTTCGCAACGGAGCGCGACACGACGTTAGTGCTCGAGCCCTCTCCGTTGAGGTCGACCTGAAATTCCGTCTCTGCGTGCTGCGAGCCGTGCGTCATTATCTTTTCCTTTATAATAAGCGTTGCGCCCGACATAAGCGTCGCGGAGGTCTTGCGGTAGGTGGAGTCTATTCCCTTTATCTGCGTGGTCTCCATCTCAAGATATGCGTCCTCGCCGAGCTCTACCACGGTCGTAGGGTTCATTATATTTCCACCCTCGCCCTCCTCCTCGCCGTAGTGACGCTCAACGTACCTGACCTTGGCACCGCGCGCTACATGGAAGGTGTGTATGCCGTCGTGGGCGGAATCCTGATCACCGCAGTTGTGTATTCCACAGCCTGCGATTATGGTAACATCCGCACCCTCGCCGATATAAAAGTCGTTATATACCATATCCTTAAGTCCGCTCTCGCTGATGATAACGGGGATATGAACGCTCTCGTTTTTCGTCTCGGGCTTTATTATAATGTCTATTCCCGGCTTGTCGGTCTTAGTCACTATATCAATATTTGCGGTGGTGCGTCTGCCTGCCGCCGCGCCATTCTCACGAATATTGTACGCGCCCTCGGGCACGCCGTGAAGGTCGGCAACACGTGCGAGCAGATCTGCCTTTATCTTATCCATAGCCATAGCTCCACCTCCTCAAATATTGTCCGTCAGCACCGAGCAGGGTGCGCCCGAGCCGAGCACGGAGGGCATTATCTCGTCCTTCGTTCCGCTCTCGCGTATCTCTCCGTCGGCAATGACGATTATTCTGTCCGCTATATTGAGTATCCTCTCCTGATGGGAGATAATGATTATAGATCCGTGCGTCTTCTCGTGCATACGCTCAAAGACCTTGATGAGGTTGTTGAAGCTCCATAGGTCTATCCCTGCCTCGGGCTCGTCAAACACGGAGAGCTTCGTCGAGCGTGCGATTATGAGCGCGATCTCGATCCTCTTAAGCTCACCGCCCGAGAGGCTGGCGTTGACCTCACGGTCGATATAATCCCTCGCGCAAAGTCCAACCTCCGAGAGGTAGCCGCACGCCTCGCTTACACTTATCTGCTTGCCTGCCGCAAGCGTAATGAGATCCTTGACGGTAAGTCCCTTGAATCTCACGGGCTGTTGGAACGCAAAGCTGATACCTGCGCGCGCCCTGTCCGTTACCGAGGTCTCCGTAATGTCAACTCCGTCAAGGAATATCCTGCCCGAGGTGGGCTTATATATTCCTGCAATTATCTTTGCGAGCGTGGATTTTCCGCCACCGTTAGGCCCTGTTATAGCGACAAATCGCTCGTCTATCTTCAAATTGATATTCTTCAATATCTCCTTCTGCACACCGTTCTCGTCTGGCACAGCATAGGAAATGTTCTTTAGTTCAAGCATTTTTTCTCCTTTCCTGTTTTTTTATATGCCTTGATTAAATTTTTACATTGACAGTATATTATACCACATTTTGCCCTCTTTGTCTACACATTTTTTAAGCATTTTTCACCCTTTTCGCACTCGTTTTCGTCGCGGCGGTCATTTTCGATGAAAAATGAGCATATTTTCTTAATCAACAAAATTTGATAAATTTATATATTGACATTACGAAAAAGTTTTGATATAATATGTTCACAGTAAGATCATTTCTTACAGATTTTCTATTTATTTTCAAAAGGAGAAATGTTATGAAAAGAACAGCTCGAATTCTGGTAGTAATTATGATGATCGCAATTCTTACTATGTCGCTCGCTTCCTGCGCTAAGACGCTCAGAGGCAGCTACGCAAACACAGTTGAGTTTGTCGGAACAAAAACAACTACTACCTACACCTTTGACGGCAACAAGTTCACAAAGACCACCGTTGTCGGCATAGGCACTCTTAGCAATACCACTGAGACCAGCGGTACTTACGAGATCACCGAGGAGGATGATCAGCTCTACATTACCTTCACAGTAGTTGACGGTGAGAACTCCACATCCAATAAGGTTACTCTTTCCGAGGGTGAGGAAGACGGCGTTAAGTATATAAAGATCGGCGACGTTAAGTTCGATAAGGTCGAGAAGTAATTTTTCTCTGGCTAAATACAAAAAAACCACGGCAATGCCGTGGTTTTTTGATATTCTCATTTACGTAGCGAATGAGGGGTGCGGTGTTGTGCTACCCGTTAATCGGTAAGACGATATGCCGCTTCGAGCTCGATATGTTCGCTACGCGAGCGAGATATTATATAAGGGAAATATTATAAGGCGTTACCTGATAGACGTAATAATTGAGCCAATTTGAATATATGAGGGATGTGGTGGAATACCAATTCGGCTCCACCTTGGTCAGACCGTCGTCGACAAAATAATTTTTCGGCGGATCTATCGGAAGTCCTCGGTCGAGGTCGCGGTGATACTCCCTTGCGAGGGTATCCTTACTATACTCAAGGTGTCCCATAAAATACACCTGTCTGCCGTCACGCGAACGGAGAATGGACGCTCCGACCTCATTACTGCGTGCGAGGGTTACTATATCATTTATCTTCGACAGCTCAAGCTCACTTATCTCCGTATGCCTCGAATGGGGGATATTTATATATTTATCCGTTCCCTTCAGCAGAGGATCGTAGCGTGAGGTCTTTTCGTTCGGGAATATGCCAAAGACCTTCTTATCAAGCTCGGTCTTTTGCAATCCGTAATAATAATGCAACGCCGCCTGTGCTCCCCAGCAGATGAATATCGTGCTCTGCACCCTCGTGCGCGCGTAATCAAATATCCTCGTTAGCTCCTCCCAATATCCGACCTCCTCAAACGGCATCGTTTCCACGGGCGCGCCCGTTATTATCATACCATCAAAGGTCCTGTCCTTTATCTCGTCGAACGTTCTGTAAAATCTCTCGAGGTGATGCTCGGGAGCGTGCGTGCTGACGTAGGATTGCGTGCCGATGAGGGTTATCCTTATCTGGAGGGGCGAATTTGAGAGCATTCTGAACAGCTGTGTCTCGGTCTCGACCTTCGTGGGCATCAGGTTAAGTATCGCTATCTCTATTGGTCTTATATCCTGCCGTTCGGCACGGAGCTCGTTCATAACAAAGATATTCTCCGAGCGCAGAGTCTGATATGCAGGAATATCGTGCGGAATTATTATCGGCATCGTTCTTTCCTTTCGGGTTTTTGATCAAATGTTAATGTAAATATCAAATATTAAATGCTATCAAGTGCGTCTGAGAGGTCGGCGATAATGTCGTCAACGTTCTCGATACCGACGGAGAGTCGGATTAGATTATCGGCAATTCCGATGCTCTCAAGATCTGCACTCGAGAGCTGACGGTGCGTCGTGGAGGCAGGATGGAGCACGCAGGAGCGCACGTCCGCAACGTGAGTTACGATGGAGATCATCTTCATTCCCTCCATCACCGCCGACGCCTTCTCCGCTCCGCCACGAACGCCGAAGCTGAGCATTCCGCCCTGACCGTCAGGCATATATTTTTGCGCAAGCCCGTGGTAGGGGTTGGATGCGAGCGAGGGGTGCTTTACCCATTCAACGTTCGGATGGGACTCGAGGAATTTCGCAACACGTGCGGCATTCGAGCTGTGCCTCTCCATACGTAGAGCCAATGTTTCCATTCCGAGATTCGTAAGAAATGCATTCTCGGGGCTCATTATCGCACCGAGGTCGCGCATCATCTGAACGCGGCACTTTGTGCAGAATGCGGTAGCACCGAGTGTCGAATATACAAGCCCGTGGTAGCTCTCGTCGGGAATATTGAACTCGGGATAACGCTCACTTGATGCAAAGTCGAAGGTTCCGCAGTCCACCACGCAGCCGCCGAGCGCAACGGCGTGTCCGTCAAGGTACTTTGACGAGGAATAGACCACCACGTCCGCTCCGAAATCACGCGGTCTGCAGAGCACGGGCGTTACGAGCGTATTGTCCACCATAAAGAGGACTCCGTGGCGTCTTGCGATCCTCGAGATCTTGTCAAAATCGAGCACAACTATCGTGGGATTGGATATAGTTTCGGCAAAGATGACCTTCGTTCCCTCGTCAACGAGAGCGTCGATGCTCTCCTCGCTGTCATCGGGATCGAAAAATCTACATTCGATGCCGTATCTCTTGAGAGTTACGGAGAAAAGATTGAATGTTCCGCCGTAGATAGCGTTGCTCGAAACGATATTATCGCCCGAGTGGCAGACGCTGAGAACGGAGAGCAATGTTGCGCTCATTCCCGAGGCGCACGCGATCGCACCGCTTCCCCCGTCAAGGGCGGCGAGTTTTCCCTCAAACGCCGCAAGCGTGGGGTTGCCTATACGCGAATAGAAATATCCATCGCTCTTAAGGTCAAAGAGATCCGCCATGTCCTGCGCCTTCTCATAATAAAATGTAGTGCTCTGTGCGATGGGCACAACTCTCGGCTCACCACTCTTGGGATCGTAAACTCCCTGTACGCACAGGGTATCAAGATGCTTATCGTTCATTTTTTGTAATTTCCTTTCGGTTATTTTGCCATATGGCTTGAATTATTAAAAAATATGTGGTAGAATACCCATAGTGGAGGTATTGCTTATGTCTTTATGCGAGAGCTGTGTTTACTATGACTGGGACGAGGAATACGAGGACGAGGTCTGTACGATAAACCTCGACGAGGACGAATACCTGCGCTTTTCACAAAGCGGAGGCAAGGTCTGTCCCTATTACAGGTACTATGACGAATACAAGTCAGTTCACAAGCAGATCTGACGCTGAAATGCGGGAGAGCATAAGGCATTCCCGCATTTTATTTTTATTTCTTGGACCTTTCGGCAAATATCCTCGCCGAATTCAACGTGTTCTTCATCAGCATTGCGATGGTCATAGGCCCGACGCCTCCCGGAACGGGGGTAATGTACGACGCCCTCTCTGAGACCGCATAAAAATCGACATCTCCGACGAGTCTGCCCTCGGCGTCGCGGTTCATTCCGACGTCGATGACAACAGCGCCCTCCTTTACCATATCGGCTCTGACAAAGCCCGCCTTACCGACGGCGCTCACAAGTATATCCGCCCTGCGGCAGATGTCCGCAAGTTCCCTCGTTCCGCTGTGGCAGACCGTTACCGTGCCGTTTTTGGCAAGGAGCAGGAGAGCCATCGGCTTTCCAACGATATTAGAGCGTCCGAGCACGACACATTCCTTCCCCGCTATCTCTATACCCGAGCGGCAGAGCAGCTCGATTATCCCCGACGGGGTACAGGGGAGCATAGTGGGCGTGCCGACGGTGAGCATTCCGACGTTGTAGGGGTGGAATGCGTCAACGTCCTTATCGGGCGAGATCCTCATAAGTATCCTATCCGCGTCAAGGTGGCGTGGGAGTGGAAGCTGTACAAGTATTCCGTGTATCTTGGGATCGGAATTCAGGTCGTCGATAAGGTGCTCGAGCGTTTCCTGATCCGTATTTTCGGGGAGCTCGTGCGTTTCGGAGAAAAATCCGACCTGCTCGCACGCCCTTCCCTTATTTCTGACATATATCTTTGATGCGGGATCGTCGCCGACTATCACGACCGCAAGCCCGGGGGTAATGCCCGTGCTCGCAACAAGCTCTGCAGTCTGCTCCGCTATCTCCGCCTTTACCTCGGCAGATATTGCCTTGCCGTCAATTATCTTAGCCATTTTCGTTATTACCGTTATCCGTATTTTCTTCGGTCTCAGCCGTCTCTACCGTCTCTGCCGTCTCCTCAGCCTCGGGTACGGGAGCGCTATTAGCGGTTACGGGGAGGGATACGGTCGAGCCGTGGTTCTTTACGTAGATAAGTCCGTATACCACAAGTGCCGTTGCGACCGCAAAGAGCAAGAATCCGAGAAGCTGGGACACTCTTATTCCCGTGCTTCCTATAAAGAGTGCGTCCGTGCGCAAGCCCTCTATGAACATTCTGCCAAAGCCGTACCACGCGAAGTAGTAGAGGGCGTTCTGACCGTCGAATTTCTTTTTCTTGAATACGATATTGATAAGTACGAAGCCGAGAATGTTCCACATCGACTCATAGAGGAAGGTGGGGTGAACGTAGACAAGCTCACCGCGTGCGGTCATAAATTCCCTCATCGTATTATCGGAGCAAAGTCCCATTCTCATAAAATAGAGCGGGTGGGACTCCGAAACGAGCGAGCCGTATGCCTCTCCGTTGCAGAAGTTGCCCCAGCGTCCTATCGCCTGTGCGAGCATTATACCGGGGGCTACGCAGTCAAAGAGCTTTCGCCAGCTTATCTTCTTTATGCGACAGCACACGAAGATGGTGAGCGCACCTGCGATTATTCCGCCGTAGATAGCAAGACCGCCGCTTCTGATATCAATTATATCCATAAATGTACTAAAGCTGTGATCGGAGAATATCACATAGTAAAGTCTTGCGCCGACAACTCCAAGAAGTATGGTGAAGATGGTGATATCCGTGAGGTCGTCAAGCGATATGCCGTACTGACGGCAACGGTATGCGGCATACGCGAGCGCAAGCAACATTCCGCAGGCTATGATGACTCCGTACCAATACACGGGAAAGCCTCCCTCACCAAAGGGGAGCGTGAAGGCTACGTTACTGATGTCCCATTCGCCGAGCCCGAGCCCGGGAAAGGATACGGTTACATTTTTCAACATTTTGTCCTCCGTTCTGCCCACTTGGGGCAAAAGCATTTGTGTTTTTTACTTTTTATATCTTTATCTTTTTGTTTTTATCCCTTGCACGCAGTGCAGCACACTATCGAAAGTGCAAATCTATCATCCGAGAACGAACTGTCAAGGCACTCTCTCACGTCCGCCTCCGTAATGCTCGCAAGGGCATCCCCGTACTCGAAAAGCCCCGTGCCGTCAAGCTCTGCGTTCAGCATTGCACTTGCGATATCGTCCACAGAATCAAAATCCCTCACGAGCTCCGCGCGCATAACACGCTTGCACCTCGTAAGCTCCGACGGATCTATCCCGTCGCGACGCAGGTGAGCGATGTATTGCTTGATACGCAGGAGTACTGCGTGCGGATCATTTCCCTCGGCGGAAACGGAATTGAACGCCGCCTCACGCGAGATCGAATAGCCGTAAGAATACGAGTCATTTATAAGTCCGTCCTCGAGCAGTCCGTCGTAAAGCTCCCCCGCTCTCGAGAAGATAAGCTCATTTACCACGCTCATCAGCGCATCGCGTCTTACTCTCTCGTTTGCATTTTCCGGGGGGAGAGGATCCTTGATGCTTATCTCAAAGACCGTACTGCTCACGGGCATATTCGTGCAAAGCTCGGGCGAGTCCACGGCAGTGGGATATCCGATCGTCGGTGGGATCGGCGTCTCTCCGCGCGTATCCATATCTCCGAGCACCTCACTCACCATACCGTAGATGCTGTCGGGATCGACATCCCCACATACTGCGAGCGTCATGCTTGAATATCTGTAAAAATCCCGATAGCAGGCGCAGAGCAGCTCGGGCGTTATCCGTGCGATGCTCTCACAGGTTCCGAGAATGTCCTCCGAGAGCTTACAGCTTCCGTAGAGCGCCGTCAGTGTTTGCTGAGCGAGCAGGTCATAGGGGCTGTCAAGGTACATTTTTATCTCCTGCGTGATGATAGGTCTCTCGCTCTCCACGTTCTCCTCCGTAAAGCACGGGGAGGAAACGAATTTTAAAAGCTCACGGAGAGCGGGCATGGGATCGTCGGTGCAGGTAAAGGAATAGACCGTTTTATTGCTCGAGGTATACGCATTTGCGTCCGCACCGAGCGAGGCGAGCGTTTCCATCGAGTCCGTACCGTCGGGATTTGAGAACATCAGGTGCTCGAGGTAATGAGCGATGCCCGAGGGATATTCCCTTCTCTCGCCGTCGACTGTTGAACCGCACTCATAGAGTGAGCCGAAGCGCACTCCGAGCAGAGCCGTGGTCTGCCTCATTTTCTTGCGAAGCACGCAGATGCGAAGTCCACAGCCGTGCGTGGCAGTATAATATGTCTCGCCGAGCGAGGTCGAGGTAAATATTTCAAATTTTCTTTTCCTATTCACTCTCATCCGCCTCCTCTCCGTCCGCATCTCCCCTGAGAAGGTAGACCGTATGCGGTGAGAGCCTGCCTGCCGCCTGTGCTATGTCATCGCGTGTAAGCCCTTGAAGCTCTGTTGCAAATAGATCGGGATCACGGTCCGAGCCGCTGAGCACCGCACCGAGGTAATACCGCTCGATCGCCGAGGCGGAGTCCGTTACCGTTCCGTAATAGCCGCAGAGCGTTTTCTTTGCGGCAGATATCTCGCCGTCGCTGATATTGCCATCTGCTATGAGGCTGACCTGACGCAATATCTCATCCTTCGCAGGCTCGCTGTCCTGCGCGTCAATGCCCGTGCTCACGAATATCACTCCGCGCGCACTGCTGTATACCGACGAGCACTCGTAGCAGAGTCCTCTCTCCGTCCGCAGGGCACTCATTAGCCTTGATGCAGGGGATGCGCCGAAAAGCTCATTGAAAAGGAGCATCGCAGGATATTCCGCATCGGTCCTGAGCACTCCACATTCAAGGCTTATTGCAAGCCTTCCCTGCGACACGTCCCGTGCTTCCTCAATATAGGCAGGCGTGGGGCGTTTTGTAAGACGGTACGGTGTTCTCGTATCTATATTTATATCTGTAGCTTTTTTGCTTGAATTCCGAAATTTCTCAAGGTGCTTTTGCGTCGGCTCTACAAGCTCGGCAATATTTTTTGCCTCACGGTCTCCGACGTAAAAGACGATCAGCCTCGCCTGCCCGAGCACATCAAGATATGTGCGATAGAGCGAGCGTGCGTCGGCGGAGCGTATTTTTTCACGTGCCATATCGAGCGTATCGAACAGCCCAAGCTCCGCATAGGTCTCCTCGCGGCATCTTATCGAAGCGTAGGAACGCGGCTCATTGATCTGCGAATCAATGAGGCTGAGCTGATTTTTCTTCTCGCTCTCAGCATAGCCCTCAAGAAATGAATCTTCATCGTCCGAGAGCAGGGGTGAGAACAGGATCTCGTTCATCAAAGAGAGCGTTTCTGCCAGTAGATCGCACTCGCCGTCCGTATATTCGGGGCGGAGCACGTCTGCATTGAGTCCGAGCAGGTGGAGCGAGTCCGTTTTCATATCCTTAAAGCTCAGCTCCGTAGCGTAAAGCTCGTCAAGACGCCTGTTTATCGCTGACTGCGTGGGGTATTTCACGCATCCTCGCTTAAGCGTGGAGAGCAGCAGGGAAAGCTCCGTGCCCCGTCCTGCATCCTCGGGAAAGGTGAGGTAGAGCGAGAGGCTCTCCGTCTTAAATCTGTCAGTTTTATACGACAGCAGTCGCGCGCCGCCGTCAAGATCCAACGTTTCTATGTCTCTCATTCTCAAAATCTCCAAATACCCTCGAAAAGCTTAATATTTTCCATACTATTTTACAACATTTTTTCATATTTTGCAACCTTTACGATAATTTTATTTGTAAATTATTTGTATACACTTGCACAATGCGTCAAAATGTGCTAAAATAGATAAAAGAAACCATTATCTGCGCCCTCGGTGCGGATATCCACATATTACACCCCAAAAGGAAGGAGATATTGCTTATGAAAAAGGCGCTGACAGTAATTATTGCGACGCTCGTGGTGCTGCTACCGACGCTCGCAGGTACGATAATATATTTTATGCCCGAGGATCCTGCCACTCAGCAGGTCAGCATAACGGGCACATTCTACGACGGAGAGGGCGTTACCTTTGACTTCACACGCTCGAAAAACGCCACCCTCTGTACCTTCTTCGACGAGCTTGAGAGCAATTCCATTCCCACGGAGCTTGCCATAAGCAGGATCAGGTACGACAAGATATTTTATGCAGATATGAAGAAGGGCGACGTGGAGACCTCCATGACGCTCTACCTCTCAGGAAGCGGATATTGCTACTATTCCCTGCCCGACGGCTCGACAAGACGCATAAACACCTCGCACTCCCAGACGCTGCTCAACTCGCCATACACCGTCAGCCTCTATGAGGCGATCAATACCCCGATACTAAAGACCTTCTCGGGCGAGACAGTTCTCCCGAAAGCAAGGAGCTTCAAATACGTTCTCCGCGACGGCATAAGCACGCAGGAGGGCAAGACCACCCCGATCACCTCCGAGGTGCGCACGTACTACTCGAGCAAGACCTCGGTATTCACCTTTTCAAAGAAGCCCGATATCTGTAATATCAAGGCATACATCGGCGACGAGATCGAGTATGAGGGACCGCTCTACGAATTTGACTCCACCTCCCTGCCCATCGGCGCGACCGTCAGATTTGACATTGAGGCAACATGGATAAAGGGCGACGAAACGACAAAATCCTTCGGTACGGCGAGCTATTCCTTCTACGTGGTCTACTCACCTGCTCCCACGTTCAAGCTCACTGCGACCTCCATCATCGCAGGCGATATGATACCCGTAAGGGTTGGCAATATCAGAAATCCCGAGAGCGTTAAGCTCACCGCCGCAGACGGGATCGGCACGTCCGTGAGATTCTTTAAGAGTGGCGAGATGTACTATGCTCTGATCCCGACCGATATAGACCTTGCGGCAGGAAAATACAAGCTCACACTCTCCTCGGGTGAGACGACGTCAAGCTTTGAGGTCGCAATAGAGGCAAGAAATCGCGATGCAAGTGTCAAAATTTACGACATCTCATCCCCAATAACCGCCGAGCAGATAGCGGAGATGCAGGACAAGCTCTCCGAGATCGGCACGAAATGCTCCGACTTCACCGCCTCCGCAGGCAAGAGCTTTATAAATTACGAGAGAGCTTATTCCGACACCTTTGCACTCACACTCGGATTCGGAAAAACGAGAAAATTCAGCCTCGGAGAGAGCCTCGATATGATAGGCGTGGAATTTTCAGGTGCGGAGGGCGTAAGCATCCCCGTTATCAATGACGGCACGGTCTGCGCCGTTGGTGAGGATCCCATACTCGGAAAATACGTCGTGGTCGATCACGGATGTGGCCTTATGAGCTGGTATTGCAATATCAGCGAGAGCAGGGCGCAGCTTGGCGAGTCGCTTGAACGCGGAGATGCGGTCGCGAAAACGGGAAAGACCGCCTGCTACGGGCAGAGCGGCTTCTACCTCATAACCACCGTGCTCGGACAGCCCGTCTCCCCCTACTCCGTCTACGAAAACGGATTTACGCTGTTTAATTAATAAAAACGTAAAAAAATTTGAAAAAAGCTATTGACAAGAGCATCACCATGTGATATAATGTGTAAAGTATTTTGCTTTACACATTATTTTTTGGAGAGAATCATGTTTGAGAAGGATCTGAGGATTGCATATCTGCTCGACGTCTATGGCGACGTGCTCACGGAGCGCAAGGCGGAGGTGCTCGATATGTACTACAACGAGGATTTTTCCCTCTCCGAGATAGCCGAGCAGATCGGCATCTCGCGTCAGGGCGTGAGGGATCTGATCCGCAAGGGGCAGGATGAGCTTCTGTTCCTCGAGGAAAAGCTCGGACTCGCGCAAAAGCTCTCCGCTATGCGTGAGCACGTGGACTCGCTCACCTCCCTTCTTCGGGATTCCGAGCACTCCGAGGCAGCTCTCACGGAGCTTGACGCGCTCACCGCATTGCTAAAATAAATAACACGCAGGAGGTAAACGGTATGTTTCAGAGCCTTAGCGACAAGCTCGCGAACGCTTTCAAAAAATTCAGAAACAAAGGAAAGCTTACTCCCGATGACGTTAAAGCAGGTATGAGAGAGATCAAGCTCGCACTTCTTGAGGCAGATGTCAATTTCAAGGTCGTAAAGGCGTTCGTCAACACCGTTTCCGAGCGTGCGGTCGGCGCAGAGGTGCTCGAGTCCCTTCTTCCTGCTCAGCAGATAGTAAAGATCGTAAATGAGGAGCTCATAAATCTTATGGGCGGCACTCAGGCGAAGCTCAATATATCCTCCGCTCCCCCCACCGTCGTTATGATGGTCGGACTTCAGGGCGCGGGCAAGACCACCCACGCAGGCAAGCTTGCAGGAATGTACAAGAAGCAGGGTAAGCATCCGCTCCTCGTCGCCTGCGATATCTACCGCCCGGCGGCAATAAAGCAGCTGCAGATCGTCGGCGAGAAGCTTGATATCCCCGTTTTCACGATGGGAGATCAGGTCTCCCCCGTCGTCATCGCTCGTGAGGGTGTGGCTTACGCAAAGCAAAAGGGCTACGATATGGTCTTTATCGACACCGCAGGCCGTCTTCACATTGACGAGGAGCTCATGGAGGAGCTTCGTGCCATAAAGGCGGAGACCTCTCCGAGCGAGATATTGCTCACGGTCGATGCGATGATCGGTCAGGATGCGGTCAACGTTGCCGAGACCTTTAACGAGCTTCTCGATATCACGGGCGTCGTGCTCACAAAGCTCGACGGAGATACGAGGGGCGGTGCGGCGCTTTCCATCAGATACGTTACGGGTAAGCCGATAAAATTCATAGGAACGGGAGAGAAACTCGACACGATAGAGCCCTTCCACCCCGAGAGAATGGCATCGAGGATACTCGGTATGGGCGACGTGCTCACGCTCATTGAGAAGGCACAGAGCGCATACGACGAAAAGCAGAGCGCGGAGCTTGAGAAGAAGATACGCCAGCAAAAATTCACGCTTGACGACTTCCTCGACCAGCTTCAACAGCTCAAGAGCATGGGCGGAGTTGAGCAGATGCTCGGAATGATGCCGGGAATGAGCGGCAGTGCTATGAAGGACGTAAAGGTCGACGAGCGTGCAATGGCTCATACGGAGGCGATAATTCGCTCGATGACCATGCAGGAGAGAGTCAACCCCGAGATCATAAATTCCTCGCGCAAGCAGAGGATCGCGAAGGGCAGCGGAACCTCCGTAGAGGAGGTAAATAAGCTCCTTCGCCAATTCGAGCAGATGAAGAAGATGATGAAGCAGTTCTCCGATCCCAAAAAGCTCAAGAAAATGGGCTTTGGCGGCAAGGGCAGACGACTTCCCTTCTGATCGCTCGCAAAAACACGAAAAATACCGTAATTTTGCGGATTTTTACAAATATACTATATTTTATTTTATTCTTGGAGGAATATTATCATGGCAGTTAAAATCAGACTTAGAAGAATGGGCGCTAAGAAGGCTCCCTTTTACCGCGTTGTCGTTGCAGACAGCCGCTATCCCCGTGACGGTCGCTTCATCGAGGAGATAGGCTACTACAACCCCATCACCGAGCCCGCTGAGATCAAGATCGACGCTGAGAAGGCTAAGAAGTGGATCGCTAACGGCGCACAGCCCACGGATACCGTAAAGTCCTTGCTTAAAAAGAGCAACATCGTTGACTAACGAGTCAGGAGCTGACGATGACGGATTTGAAACAGACCTTGACCGATATCGCCAAGGCGATCGTTGACAACCCCGATGAGGTAACGGTCATTATGTCCGAGGACGAGCGTAGCATCACGCTCTCGCTCAACGTTGCTCCCGAGGATATGGGCATGGTTATCGGTAAAAACGGTAAGATCGCAAAGGCTATCCGTTCCGTGATCAAGGCCGCTTCGGCTGATTGCGGAAAAAGAGTGAACGTCGAAATAAAATAATTCACTAACCGACTAAATGGCTAAAAGGTAAAAAAGGCTCGATCCGTCAAGATCGGGCTTTTTTTCGAAGCTCCCCCAAAAAAATTTCTGAGACGTGAGGTGCTTATGGACGAGGCATTACTGACCTTTGATAGCAAGCAGTTAAAATTATATACAGAGCTTACAGAAATGTGCGAGCGAGGAGAAGCGATAACTGTTCCCACCGCAAATACAGACATTTTTGAAGCCTTACCCTGCCATACCGCGCAGAAATGCCGTGAGAAAATGAGCGCGGCGCGCGACAAGGCATTAAGATCTGCACGCACACTCCTTGGGCGCAGGATCGACGAGGCGTTCTTCTCGCACAAGTACAGCCGTGAGGAGATATTGCGCATACGAAAGGAATATTACCGCACCGTGGACGAGCTGTCTTGCCTGCGCTCGACGCTCCGCGAGGTGGTTCTCGACGTATCGAGGGAGTTTTCGGAGCTTGAGAGCCTCGACGGACACCTGAGCGGTGCGTATTCTGCGTTTTTGCCCTACCGTGCGGCACTCTCGGAATTTTCCGAGTATTCGGAGACGGTAGCTCTCGAGGACGGACGCTTCCACTCCACATTCTCCCATCTTGAGGAGTGGAGGGCGGAGCTATCCGAGCTTCTCGCCCTTGCCGAGACGGTGGATCACAATATCGTCGGTGAATTTCTCACCAGCTCTGCATCCGCCGCAGGATCGCCCTCATTTGAGAGCTTTTCCGAGGGAAGATTTTTCGCATCTGTGCGCGCGCTGATCGCTCGGCTCGAGGCAGTCGAAATATAAAAGAATAATAAATGCAAAAGCCGACGTGCGTGCACGTCGGCTTTTTATTATCAAATTTTATTTGAATTTGCGCTTTCTTGCAGCCTCTGACTTCTTCTTGCGCTTAACACTGGGTTTCTCATAGTGCTCTCTCTTACGAAGTTCAGTGAGGATACCGGAACGAGCGCACTGGCGCTTGAAGCGACGAAGGGCACTATCCAAGGACTCGCCTTCCTTAACTCTTACTTCTGCCATTTTCTGTTTCCCTCCCCTCAAGGTTCGAATATATCGAACAATATCTTCTGTTATTTTACACTAAAAACGCTCATTTGTCAAGAGGTTTTTCAATTATTTTACGACTATATTTACAATTTTATTGGGAACAGAGATCTCCTTGACCACAGTCTTGCCCTCTATCGCCGCAATAACGCGCTCATCAGCCCTTGCGATAGCGATAGCCTGCTCCTTTTCGCAGTTGAGAGGCAGTTGTACCGTTGCGCGGAGCTTGCCGTTGACCTGAACTGCGACCTCGATCGTGGAGTCCACGGTCTTGCTCTCGTCGTACTCGGGCCATGCCGAGAGCGAGCAAAGTCCCTCTCCGCCGCACGCCTCCCAGATCTCCTCGCAGAGGTGGGGCGCAAACGGGCAAAGGATCGCCGCAAAGGTCTTAAGTTCATCAACGGTGAGCGTGCCGCAGTCGCTGATCTCATTGAGCAGGGACATCATCGCCGCGATCGCCGTGTTGAACTTCATATCCTCGATATCGAGCGTTACCTTCTTGACGGTCTTATGGAACGAGCTCTCGAGCTTCGGTGTTACACCGTGTCCCTTAGCGATATCGGTAAGCTCTGCCACACGGTCAAGAAATCTCTTGCAGCCCTTTACGCTGCTGTCACTCCACGGAGCGGCACTTGCGTAATCGCCCATAAAGAGTATATAAACTCTGAGAACATCCGCACCGTATGCGTCAACGACATCATTGGGATCGACGACATTACCCTTGGATTTGGACATCTTGTCGCCGTCAGGACCGAGTATAAGTCCCTGCGCCGTTCTCTTTGCGTAAGGCTCCTCACAGGGCACAACGCCTATATCGTAAAGGAACTTGTGCCAGAATCTCGAGTAGATGAGGTGGCGTGTAACGTGCTCCATACCGCCGTTGTACCAATCGACAGGAAGCCAATATTTGAGCTTTTCGGGATCAGCAAGGCAGGAGTCATTGAGAGGATCTATATAACGCAGGAAGTACCAGCTCGAGCCTGCCCACTGCGGCATGGTATCGGTCTCACGCTTCGCATCGCCGCCGCACCTCGGGCACTTGCAGCTTACAAAGCTGTCTATCTTCGCAAGGGGGCTTTCGCCGCCCTCACCGGGCATAAAGTTATTTACCTTCGGAAGCCTCAAGGGAAGCTCGTCATAGGGCACGGGAACCATTCCGCACCTCGGACAATGCACGATCGGAATAGGCTCACCCCAATATCTCTGGCGGTTGAATGCCCAATCCTTCATCTTGTACTGCACGCCTGCCTCGCCGATACCCTTCTCGGAAAGGAACGCAAGCATTCTCTCTATTGCGTCCTTCTTGTTAGTAAGTCCATCAAGAAGCTCGGAATTGATATATCTGCCGTCGCCTGCGTAAGCCTCCTTGGAGATATCTCCGCCCTCGATGACCTGAACTATATCTATGCCGAATTTCTTCGCAAATTCCCAGTCACGGCTATCGTGCGCAGGAACAGCCATAATAGCACCCGTTCCGTATCCCATCATAACGTAATCCGCTGCGTAGATCGGGATCTCCTTGCCGTTTACGGGATTTATCGCGGTAATTCCCTCGAGCCTGATGCCCGTCTTGTCCTTGACGAGCTGAGTCCTCTCAAACTCGGTCTTCTTCGCACACTCGTCCTTGTATGCATCGAGTGCGGCGATGTTGGTTATAGAATCCCTGTTACGCTCGATGAGCGGATGCTCGGGGGCGATGACCATAAAGGTTACGCCGTAGAGCGTGTCGGGGCGGGTGGTGTAGATGCGGAGCTTCTCGTCCGCACCGCGGAGGCTGAAGTTGACAAAGGCACCCGTGCTCTTGCCTATCCAGTTGACCTGCTGCATCTTGATGTTCGCAGGGTAATCTACGTCCGCAAGTCCCTCAAGGAGCTTGTCGGCGTACTGCGTTATGCGGAGGTACCAGACGTCCTTCGACTTCTGCACGATATCGGAATGGCAGATGTCGCACTTGCCGCCCTGACTGTCCTCGTTCGAGAGAACGACGCGACAGGAGGGACAGTAGTTTACGAGCGTGGTGTCGCGGAACGCAAGACCGTTCTCGAACATCTTAAGGAAGATCCACTGCGTCCACTTATAATATTTTTCCTCGGTCGTGTCGACTACTCTGCTCCAATCAAAGGAGAAGCCGACGCGGCGGAGCTGACCTGTAAATTTCTCTATGTTCTTGTCCGTTGCGGCTCTGGGGTGTATGCCCGTCTTTATTGCGTAGTTCTCCGTGGGGAGACCGAAGGCGTCAAAGCCTATCGGGAAGAGGACGTTGTAGCCCTGCATCCTGCGTTTTCTCGAAATGACCTCAAGTCCCGAGTACGCCTTGATATGTCCGACGTGCATTCCGGCGCCCGAGGGGTACGGGAACTCCACGAGTCCGTAAAATTTGGGCTTATCCGAGTGGTCCTGTGCGCAAAATGCCCTCTCGCTGTCCCATCTCGACTGCCATTTTTCTTCAATTCGCTTAAAATCGTTCTTCATTTTTCTATCCCTCTTATTCCTCTGTCTGTGCTATCGGTGCGTGGTCGTAAAGCTTTTCGAGATTGTAAAACTCCCTCGCCTCTCTGTTGAATATGTGCACGATCACACTGCTGTAATCGAGCACCACCCACGAGCCGTTGTCCCTGCCGTCCATATGGTAGGTGTGCACGCCGCGACGCTCAAGCTGGTATTCGACCTCGCCAGCGAGTGCCTTGACGTGCGTATTGCTCGTCGCCGTGCAGACGACGAAATAATCCGCGATACCCGTAAGGTCGTCGGTATAAAGAAGTTTTATATTCATTCCCTTCTTGTTGTCGAGGATCTCCTCAATAGCCCTTGCGAGCGCCATTGGCTCCGCACCGACAAGGGACTCCACTTCCTTTTCGTTTTCATTGATCATACTGATATTATCCATAATACTGATCTTCTCCTGTTCCATATCAAGCCTCCGACGTTCACGTGCCCGCCGCAAGGCCGTATATAAATATATCATAAAGCCTTTTTGGGCTTTTGTCAACAAATTTATTTTTATTTTCGCATTGAATGTCGACGCCGCTTTCGCTCCGCGCCTCCGCATCACTCTGAGCATCCCCGTCAGCTCCACCGCTCATTCCGAAAAATGCCACGCATAAAAGTGCAAGCATCGTCGCAAGAGCGATACCGACGGTAAATATATTCAGCGTTTCTCCGCTATTTTCTCTGTCCCTGTTTTCCATATACGCCTCTCATTTTTTTGATATGTAATGAGAGTTGTGCCGCCTTATATGTGGGAGATAAGGTAATTGCGTGCTCCGAACGTGTCCGCATTTATGAGTTTTCCGCCGTCAAGAAGTCCGCGGATGGTCATATCGTAGGAGAGAATAAGCGTTCTGTCGAGGTGCGCCATTCTTTCCTGCTCGCTCGCCGACGAAAGGTCGATGTCGGGCGAGAAGAAATAATTTCTCAGCTCAACGCAGTCGGAGAAGGTGCGCGACATATCTATGTAGTCCGCAAGATATATTATCTTCTCGTACACCGTCATGTTTTCCCTGCCCGTGGTGTGATATCTGACCGCAGATATGAGGTCGGGAATATCAAGCTCGGGATATCTCTCGGGTATGACGAGTGCCGCCGTGCGCGCGTGGAGCGTCTTTGGGGAGAGGCGGTCGGCATCGGTAACCTCAATGCCGTGGGCGCGCAGTATCTCAAAATGCTCCTCCACGGTAAGCTCCTTTGTGATATCGTGCAGCAGCGCCGCCGCACGCAGCATATCCACGTCCTCGGGAGCGTATATCTCACCAAGACGTGTCGCCATTTTTTCAACCTCAAGCGTGTGCTTGTAACGCTTTTCGCTCATTCTCTCACCTGCGGCGAGTCTTAGGTCAAAAAGCATATCCTCCGTAATTTTATTATTCATAAAAGCGTATCTCCGTATGCGTTTTATTTCAGATATCGGACGTTCAAAAATATAACAAAGCTTGAATTTTTTTATATCTCAAAGGTAAAGCCCGTTCTCCGCAATATAGCGTGCGACTCTATCGGGTACGAGCGTGGAGATATCCTCGCCATTCCTTACCTTATTGCGTATCTGCGTTGAGGAAAGCTCTATCTCGTTGGTCATTATCCTGCGGCAGATCCTGCCGTAGTCCTTGAGATAGCGTGTGTTCTGCTCGACCATTCTGTTCTCAAGGAGCTTGTCGCCCTCCCTGCGAACGTATGTGGGGTAACAGAGCTTAAAGACCTCCTCGGGCTCTGCCCACGTGTCGAGCTTGAGCGCCATATCCGTGCCCATGAGTAAAAACAGCCTGCGGTCGGGACGGGAAAGCTCGCGCAGAACGTCGATCTCGCGGAAGCCCTCGCCCTTTTCTATGAGCATCTCGCTTACCACTACGCCGTCCTCACCCTCAAAGGCGAGTGCGCACATCTTCAGCCTGTGCTCGTCCTCGTCCCCCTTGCCGCGACGCTTATCCTGCGGCAAATACGTGGGGATGACGAATAGATAGTGCAGCTCCATTTGGTCCATAAATGCCCTCGCGGCATTCACGTGTCCGTTGTGTATGGGTGCAAAGCTCCCGATATATATTCCTATTCTCGTAATATCTTCCATTGTTCGTTCCATCCCTTCTGTATTTTTGATAGTGAGTGAGCGATCACAGCTCTATTCTCTTTTTCGTCTTGCTCTCACGGTAGAGCACCACCTTGCGTCCGACGACTCCGACGACCTCGGCGTGCGTTTCTCTGGCAAGCGTCTCTGCGGTCTCCCTCGCGTCCGTCTCACAGCTCTCGAGCACGGTAAGCTTTATAAGCTCGCGCGCCTCGAGTGCATCGGATACCGTTATCACGAGGTTTTCCGAAATCCCCCCCTTGCCGATCTGCATTATCGGCTGCATCTGCGATGCCATCGAGCGGAGGGTAGCTCTCTGCTTTGAATTTATCATAATCTTATTCTCCGTATTTTGATATTAGTTCCATTTGCCGAAGCCCTGCGCTCCAAGCTCCTCGCATATTCTCTCGTTGTGCGGTGAGAGGATCCTTATGCATTTATTGTAGTCAAGAAAGATGTTAAGGATGAGATCCTCCGATACGCTCACCTTCCTGACCTCACTCTTCTTGATCTCGAGGCGGACAGGTCTGTTGTTTTCGAGCGAGATGACGAACATCGCCTCCCCCGTAGTGAGCACAAAGCAACGTCTCAGCTCGTTCCCGACCACGATATTAACTCTCTCGTCGAGAAGAAAGGGGCCCTTTATTCCCTTGCGAAGTGCGAGCAGTCGCCTGTCGGAGAGGTACTGCAGGAGCGGTATCACGGTGGCAATAATGAGCACCGAGAACGCCGAGCATATCACAGCCATCGGAAGCTCCGCTCCAAGGGCTGTTGATATCGCAAAGGCGATGATGCCGTTGAGCGTGCTCAGAATATAGAGCGAGCGTGTGTAATACCTACTCATATCAAGCCCTCCTCCGTGAGCCTGCGTGCAAGCTCCGCCGCCGCACGCGCCCTGTGGCTGACGCTGTTCTTCTCGTCCGCACCAAGCTCGGCAAAGGTCTTGCCGTACTCGGGCAGGTAGAACAGCGGATCATAGCCAAAGCCGCCCGTGCCGCGCTCGGAGTCAACTATCACTCCCTCACATTCACCGCGCACGACAAAGCTGCGCTCGCCGCCGTCGGTGGGTATGACGCAGGCTATCGTGCAAACGAATGTCGCATCGCGCTCCGCCACTCCCTGCATCTCGGAGAGCAGCCTCTCATTGTTTTTCTTGTCGTTTCCGTGCTCTCCCACATATCTTGCGGAGAGTATCCCCGGCGCGCCTCCGAGTGCTCTTACTACAAGTCCCGAATCGTCGCCGATGCCGATATATCCGCTACGCGCGGCGGCTCTTGCCTTGATGAGGGCATTTTCCTCGAAGCTATCGCCGTCCTCGACGATATCGTTGGCTATCCCCACCTCACGAAGCGTCAGTATCTCAAGCTCCCCCTCCCCGTCACCGAGGTGCTGGGGCTTTTTCAATATTTCAGAGAGCTCATCTATCTTGTGTCTGTTTTCAGTTGCGAATACTATCCTCATATTTCTGTCATTTCACGATCTATCAGTCAAAAAGTGCGCTGACGAAATCCTCCGCACAGAACGGCTGCATATCGTCGATCCTCTCGCCCACGCCGATGAATTTTACGGGAATGTCGAGCTCCTGCTTTATCGAGAGCACGATGCCGCCCTTAGCCGTTCCGTCAAGCTTGTTGAGAACGAGTCCCGTTATCTCGGCGGCGTGTTTGAATTCCTTAGCCTGAAGCACGGCGTTCTGTCCCGTCGTGGCGTCGAGCACGAGCAGATTTTCACGCGATGCCTCGGGAAGTTCCCTTGAGATAACGCGATTTATCTTTTCAAGCTCGTTCATCAGGTTCTTCTTGTTGTGAAGCCTGCCCGCCGTATCGACGATGAGTACATCCGCACCCTTGCTCTTGGTATAGCTTATAGCGTCGTACACGACCGCCGCAGGATCGCTGCCCTCGCTCTGCTTAACGAGCGTAACACCTGCCCTGTCGCACCAGACCGCAAGCTGATCTATCGCCGCCGCACGGAAGGTGTCCGCCGCCGCAACGACGACGCTCTTGCCGTCCGCACGAAGCTTGCTCGATATTTTTCCTATCGACGTGGTCTTGCCTGCGCCATTGACACCGATAACGAGAATGACCGACGGCTTCGTGTCAAGCCTCAGCGGCTCTCCCTCACCGATCATATCGCGCAATATCTCCTCGAGCCTTGTCCGGACGTCCTCGGGCGTCTTGATCCTCTCGTTCTTTATATCCGCTCTGAGTCTTTCGATTATCTCATCGGTCGCCGTCGCACCTACGTCGGCGCAGATGAGCGTTTCCTCAAGCTCCTCGAGCAGATCCTCATCGACCTTGGTAAACGCCTTGAGCATCTGATCTATGGGAGCAAATAGCGCGTTCTTAGTTTTTGTCAGCCCTGCCTTGAGCTTATCCAAAAATGCCATCCCAGTCTCCTTCCTTCTTCTTAGCTATGTCCGCCACATTGAGCGAAAGCACCTTGGAGATGCCGTGCTCGGGCATTGTAACACCGTAGAGGCGGTTGGCGGACTCCATAGTTCCTCTCCTGTGCGTGATGAGTATGAACTGCGTACCACCCGTATATTTCTTGATGTACTCCGAAAATCTTGAAACGTTTGCCTCGTCGAGTGCCGCCTCGATCTCGTCAAGTATGCAGAAGGGCGATGGGTTGACCTGAAGCACCGCAAAGAACAGTGCTATCGCGATGAACGCCTGCTCACCGCCCGAGAGCTGCATAAGATTCTTGATGATCTTCCCGGGAGGTGCCGCCTTGATTTCTATTCCGCAGTTGAGAACGTCCTCGGGATCGCTGAGGCTCAGCTCCGCATATCCACCGCCGAACAGCTCGACGAACACCCTGTTGAAGTTTTCGTTTATCTTGTTGAACGAGTCCACAAATGCGGTCTTCATCTCGGTATCGAGGCGTGAGATTATCTTCTCCAGCTCGGCGCGAGAAGTATTAAGATCGCTTATCTGCTTGCTCATATAGTCGTACCTCTCCTTGACCTCCTTATACTTGCTTACGGCGTCAAGGTCGACGTTTCCTATCGCACGGAGCTTGTTTCTGCACTCTGTCTGAAGCTTTACAAGTGCAGGACGCTCCTCGGCGGTGATCTCCTCGTATCCGAGAGCCATCGCCTGCGCACGGGTGAGCTCGTGGTCGTCCCAAAGCTTGCCCGAGAGCTTGTCATACTCGCTCTTAAGGTTGTTTATCTTGTTTTCGTTTGCGGAGAACTCCCTGTAAAGTATCTCCTTCTCCGCGGTCTTTTCCTTGATCCTTGCATTGATCGCGCTGATCCTCTGCTCGTACTCCGTGCCGTTTTCCTCAAGGGATGCACGCGAGCGGTTGAGCTCTGCAAGAAGCTCCTCGCCACGCTTCAGCTCCTCCGCACCCTCGAGCCTTGCGCTCTCAAGCTGTGCGAGCCTCTCGCGATGCTCCGCCTCACGCTCGTCGTGCGAGGTGATATCGGATTCGAGGCTTGCAATGTGCTCCTTGCTCTTTTCGATAAGGAGCGTCTCGGTCTCAATATCCTTCTGAAGCTCATTTATGCGAATGTAGATCTTGGTAAGATCGCCCGAGATCTCGTCCCTCTCGTCAGCAAGCCCGTTGCGCTCTATGTCCTTCTCCGAGCGCAGCTCGCTTATAGCGGTGAGCTTTTCCTCACAAAGAGCAAGCTGCTCGGTAAGTCCTGCGTAGTCCTCCTCGTACTGCTCACGGAGCTTGACGATGCCGTCATAGTCCTCGCGAAGCTTCTCCATAAGAGTCCTGTTCGCATCAAGCTTTGCCGTAACCTGCTGAAGCTTGCTGTTCTCACTGCTCGCCATAAGGGAGATTATCTTCTTCCTGTCCTCGAGCGTGCCTATGTCGCTCTCATATTTCTCTATATCTCTCGTGAGCGTCTCATGCTCGCCCGTAAATACCTTTATCGAGTCCTCCAGCCTCTTGCACTCCTCGCCGAGTCTCTTGATCTCGCCCGCGCGTGAAAGTATGCTCTGCGAATGCTTGACCGAGCCACCCGTGAACGAGCCGCCGACGTTTATCTGCTGACCGTCAAGGGTTATCGCCCTAACGCGGTATTTGAGGCTGCGCGCCATCTCCGTGGCGTTGTCTATGTTGTCAAAGACCGCGATCCTGCCGAGCATATAGGAAACTATGCTCATATATTCCGCATCGGTGCTCACAAGGTCGTCCGCAAAGGCGATAAAGCCGCGATAGCCCGACGCCTCCTTAAGCTCCTGCGAGATGGTGGGTGCCTTTATCGCGCTGATGGGCATAAACGTCGCCCTGCCCTGCTCGCTTTTCTTGAGTGCGAGCATCGCCGACTTTGCGACGGTCTCGTTCTCGACGACGATGTTCTGCATCGACGCGCCGAGGCTCGTTTCAACGGCAACGACGTACCTGTCCTCAACGCTGATGAGCCTTGATATGGGGCCGTGTATCTTGCCTATTCCCGTGCCGTCGGGATTTTTGAGCTTTCCCTCGGCATACGTTCTCATAATATAGCGAACGCTGTTATTATAGCCCTCAAGCTGATCGTCCATCGCCTTGAAGGTGTCTATCCTCTGCCTTGTGGATTGGAGAGTGAGCCTTTCGGAATTGAGTCTCTCCGCAACGCCGTCCCTCTCCTGAGTGATACGTGTCAGGCTCTCACGAAGCTCTGTGATCTTCCTGTCGCTGTTCTCTGTGTCCCCGGTATACCCGTCAATGGTGTGCTGTATCTTCTTCTGCGACGCGGTAAGCTCCTCGTCGATCCTCGAATATTCCCTCAGCTCCGCAAGCAGGGTGTCGTTCTTGTCGCTGTCACTGCTCCTTGCGTTCTCAATGACGGAAAGACGCACACCGAGCTGTATCTTGTCGCTCTCGATAGCTCTCATATCCGTCAGAGCCTCCGCAATCCCGCGGTCGAGCGAGTCGATCCTCTTGTCGAGGTCTGCAATACTGTCCTCCATGCTGTCGTGCTCTGCGAGCCTCTGCTCCGCCTCTGCCTTTATCTGCTCGATACGGGCGAGATGGCTGTCAATGTCGCGCTTCTCGTTCTCAATGGACGTGTGTATCTGCGCCTTAGCCTGTGTGCCCGACTCTATGAGCGCATGAATGTGCAGAGCGTCGTTCTCGTTGACACGGAAGCTGCTCTCGAGCTTGTGATTTTTGTCGGTCTGCTCCCTTATCTGTGTGAGCAATCTCTCCGACTCGTATCTGTTCGCCTGCGATGCCTCTGTAAGCTTATCCCTCTGCGCCTCGTAGGAAGCGACCGCCTCCTCTGCGGCGGTAAGCTCAAAGCTCGACTGCTTGTAGAGCATTTCGATGCGTGCGATATCGTTTCTGTACCTCTCGGTGTCGAAGAACCAGAGCTGAACGTCCGCCTTCTTCTTCATTTCAAGAAGCTCGATGGCACGCTTGGCCTTCTCCGCCTCCTTTTCAAGAGGTCCGACCTGCGAGCTTATCTCAAGGAAGATATCGTTGACACGAGTCATATTTTCCTCGGTCTGTGCGAGCTTTCTCTCACTCTCCGTCTTCTTGTGGCGGAACTTCGCGATGCCCGACGCATCCTCAAAGATGCTCCTTCTCTCCTCGCTCTTGCGGGAAATGATCTCCGCGATCTTTCCCTGACCGATTATGGAATAGCCCTCGCGTCCGATACCCGTGTTCATAAAGAGCTCGTAAATATCACGCAGTCTTACGGGGCGTTTATTTATAAAATATTCACTCTCGCCCGAGCGGTAGTAGCGTCGTGTTACGACCACCTCATCGTAGGGCGCGTCGAGCTTGTTTTCGGGATCGGTGTTATCAAAGGTAACGGACACCTCCGCAAAGCCCATGGGCTTTCGGCTGTCCGCACCGCCGAATATGACGTCCTCCATCTTGTTCGAGCGCAGGCTCTTCGACGAGATCTCGCCGAGCACCCAGCGCATCGCGTCCGAGATATTCGATTTTCCGCTTCCGTTAGGACCGACTATGACCGTCGCGCCCTGCTCGAACGTCAGCTTCGTTTTGTCGGGGAAGGATTTGAACCCCTGCATCTCAAGACTTTTTAAATACAATGCTTTATCCTCCTTTTCATCGGGTAGGGTAACTACAATTACTTAATTTATTCCTATTCCTATATTATACCGCAAAAGTTCACTTTTTTCAAGAACTTTTACACTCTTTATTCCATATTTTTGGCATATTTTTGCGATATTCGCGCGTTTTTGACCGACCACCTTCGACACCTCGCCCCTCGGGCACTCGATAATGAGCCTCTCCGCACCAAAAATGTCCGCTCTTGCGTCTATCTTTTCGCAGATGAGGTCTAAATAGAGCGCACTCATAGCAAGCTCGCCGATCGACGGATGGCTCGCACCCCCTGCAACAAGGGAGGGATCGGAAAGGCTCTCCCCCGAGCAAAGTCCTACTCTTATACAGGGTACGCCACGCTCCACAAAGACTCGCAGAGCGTCCCTTGTGCGTGCGACTGCGTCCTCGGTCGTCAGTGGCAGGTATTCCCCGCGCTCAAGCATGGCGCAAAGCTCCGTTTCGTAAAAAACTACCGTCGGGTATATTCTCGCACCGTCAGCACCCATATCGCATATTCTGCGTGCCGTCATTATCTCCTTCTCCGCGTTCGACGATGGCAGTCCTATCATCATCTGACCTATAAGTTCAAAGCCACGCTCCTTGATCATGCGGCAAGCCCTCTCCGCCTGCTCTGCGGTGTGTCCCCGACGGGCGGCAAGCAGTACCTCGTCGTCCATGCTCTGAAGTCCAAGCTCCACAGTCCTCACGGAATACTCCGAGAGTATGTCAAGGATCTCCGCATCTATGTAGTCAGGGCGCGTGGAGAGACGTATCCTCCTCACCCTGCCCCCGTCGACGTAGCTCTGCGCTATCGAAAGCAGCTCCCTCATGAGCGTGCGGTCAATGCCCGTAAACGAGCCTCCGAAGAAGGCTATCTCCACATCATCGTCAGTCCCGACCGTTGATAACACGCTCTCAATATCACGCCTTACCGAGGAAATGTCAAAGCTCATTTTGCCCGATATCGAGCGTTGGTTGCAGAAAACGCACATATTTGGGCACCCGAGGTGGGGTATGAAGATCGGTATATTTATGTGTCGCATCTCGTTCTCCTTACACTTTCACACTTTTCAAAAAAGTCAAAGAGGGGATCGGATAAAAATCCGATTCCCGTCTCCGATCAAAGCTCTCCAAAGAGCGCAAGAGCCTCACGCGCGGCGTTTTGCTCCGCCTCGCGCTTACTGCTTCCGACTCCTCTGCCTATTATGTTTGAATTGAGTCTCGCCTCGACCTCAAATACCTTGTCGTGGTCGGGGCCTCTCGACGCCACGGTAACGTAGGTGAGCGTGTCCTCTCCCGACTGCTGTATCATCTGCTGAAGCTCGGACTTGTAATCCTTGACTGCGTTTCCGCTCTCCCACGCTGCAAGCTCCTTTTCAAAAAAGGGGTGAACGATGTTGAATATAACGTCAAGCTTGAATGGATCTCCGTCCTTGTATATCGCACCGATGAGTGCCTCAAAGGTGTTCTCGAGCAGGCTCTTTCTCTCTCTCGCACCGCTCTTTTCCTCGCCGTTACCGAGGTAGAGATACGAGCCGAGATCAAGCTCCCTTGCGTATGCCGAGAGCGCATCGCGGCAGACTATCACCGCACGGCGGCGTGTAAGCTCGCCCTCGGGGTAGTCGGGGTACTTGCTGAAAAGATATGACGCGGCGGTTATCGAGAGCACGCTGTCGCCGAGAAATTCAAGACGCTCGTTGCACTCGACATTCTTTCCCCTGAGCTTGAGCTCATTGGAATACGAGGAGTGAGTAAGAGCCGTTTTGAGATATCCTATATTTTTGAATTTATAGCCGAGCTTTTCCTCAAGCTCCGAAAAATTTTTGTTCTGCATTAAGCCTTACGACCTCCGTTCTTGCTTTTTATTTGCACAGGGAGATCTCCCGTGCCGATATATTGATCGCCTCAAGTGCACGGGCGGATAACGCCTCGCACTTTGCGACCTTGCCGCCCTTGACCTTGTAGCCGAGCGGCTTTACTATTCCGAAATTTGCGTTCATTGGAACGAATTTTCCCGTGCTTCCCCTCTCGATGTATGCCGCCATAGCGCCTATGACGGTCTCCTCGGGGAATATCACACCGTCCCTGCCGAGAGCACGCATGGCGGCGTTTATGCCTGCCACGAGTCCCGAGCCTGCGGACTCTATATATCCCTCAACGCCCGTCATCTGTCCTGCGAAAAAGACGCTCGGATGCTCTATCATCGAGTAGTCCCTGCGAAGTAGGCCCGGGGAATTGAGATAGGTGTTTCTGTGCATTATTCCGTATCTGAGGAATTCCGCCTCACCAAGTCCCGGGATCATTCTGAATACCCTTCTCTGCTCGGGAAACGCGAGGTGAGTCTGGAAACCGACGATATTGTACATCGTGCCCTCAAGATTCTCCTTGCGGAGCTGTACCACGGCAAACGGCTCCTTGCCCGTCCTCGGATCGGGAAGTCCCACGGGCTTGAGAGGTCCGTAGCAGAGCGTGTCGTAGCCCCTGCGAGCCATTACCTCAACGGGCATACAGCCCTCGAAAACATTGATCTTCTCCTGCTCCGCACGGTCAAATTCCTTGATCTCCGCCTCACGTGCGCCGATAAGCTCACGGTAAAAGGCGTCGTATTCCTCACGGCTCATCGGGCAATTGATATAATCCGCGTCGCCCTTGCCGTAGCGTGATGCGAAATACGCAATACTCATATCTATGCTCGAAAAATCGACGATGGGCGCGGCGGCATCAAAGAAATGAAGTCCGTGCGCATCGAGGTCCTCCTCAATGTATCTCGCCATAGCGTCGCTCGTAAGAGGGCCTGTCGCTATGACCGTGATACCCTCCGTGTCGACGCTCTCCGCCTCCTGTGAGACGATCTCGATGAGGGGATGAGTCTTTATCTTATCCGTAATATAGTCCGAAAAAAGCTTCCTGTCGACCGCAAGCGCCGAGCCTGCAGGAACGCGCGTGGCGTCCGCCGCCTCCATTATGAGCGAGCCGAGCCTGCGCATCTCCTCCTTCAGAAGCCCTACGGCATTTGTAACGCTGTCGGAGCGGAGGGAATTTGAGCAGACTAACTCCGCAAAGCCCTCCGTGTGGTGTGCGGGGGTGTATTTTATCGGCTTCATCTCAATGAGCCTTACACTAACGCCCCTCTGCGCTATCTGCCATGCCGCCTCACAGCCTGCAAGACCTGCGCCGAGCACCGTTACGCATTTGTTGGTGTCATTCATCGCTCTCGTTCTCCTCGCCGTGCTGTGTCTCCGTCCTCTTGTAGCCGCACGCCTTGTCAGCGCAGTACAAAAGATCCTTGCCCTTCTTCGAGAAGAGCATTCCGCCGCAGTTGGGGCAGACCTCGTCAGTCGGCATATCCCAGCTCGAGAAATCGCAGCTCGGATAATTTTCACAGCTGTAAAAGGCGTTCCTTCTCTTGCTGTATTTTGTAACTATCTTGCCTCCGCACTTGGGGCAGGGCGTGGAAAGCTCCCTTGAGCGTGTCTTTATAAATTTGCACTCGGGATATTTAGAGCAAGCCCAGAACGTGCCGAAGCGGCTTGAGCGGAGCACCATATCCGCACCGCACCTTTCACATTTGGGTGCAGGCTCACCGCTTGCCTCCTCACCGCCGTCCGATACGGGTGTGGGATCTGCCGTGCCGTTCTCGGAGACGAGGGGCTTGGTGTTACGGCAGGTGGGGAAATTGGGGCAGGCGGCAAATTTGCCGAAGCGTCCCGTTTTCACTATCATTTTGGCACCGCACTTCTCGCAGATGATGTCCGTTTCCTCAACGGGCACGGAGATCTCCTCCGCTCCTATCCTCTGCTCCGCGCGATCAAGGTCGTCCTTGAATTTGCCCCAGAATTCATTGAGAAATTCGATATAGTCAAGCTCGCCCGACTCGATCCTGTCAAGCCCCGTTTCGAGATTTGCGGTAAAGCGGTAGTCGACGATATCGCCGAAATTCTCCTCCATTATCTTGGTCGTAAGGACGCCGAGCTGTGTGGGCACGAGTGCCTTACCGTCACGGCTGACGTAGTTCCTTGCGATTATGGTCGTAATTATTGGTGTGTACGTGCTCGGTCTGCCAATTCCCTTTTCCTCAAGGAATTTTATCAGCGTAGCCTCGGTGTACCTCGGGGGCGCCTCGGTAAAATGTTTCTCGGGGGTTACAGCCACAAGTCCGAGTCTCTCTCCCGTCTTAAGGTCGGGAAGCTTGATATCCCTGACGAGCGCGACCTCATCTCCCGAGCTTTTCTGCTCCTCGGTAGCCTCATAGACCGCCATATATCCGCCGAACGCAACGTTATATCCGCTCGCACGGAAAATGCATCCGCCGCTCTCAAAATCAGCGCTGACGGTGTTCAGTCTTGCGGACTGCATCTGGGACGCAACGAATCTCTCCCAGATGAGCTTGTAGAGCTTATACTGATCGGGCGTGAGCGATTTCTTGATGAGTGCAGGCGCAAGCTCGACCTTTGAGGGCCTTATCGCCTCGTGAGCATCCTGCGCACCCTTGCTCGTCTTAAATCTTCTTGCCGTCTTGGGCAGGTATTCCTCGCCGTATCTCTCGGCAATAAAATCCCTTGCCGCCGCCTGAGCCTCTGTTGAAACTCTGAGCGAGTCGGTTCTCATATAGGTTATAAGTCCCTGTACTCCGCCAAGCTCCGAGCCGAGGTTCACGCCCTCATACAGCTCCTGCGCGACCTTCATCGTGCGCGCGGATCTGAAGCCGAGCTTATTTGCCGCCTCCTGCTGCATGGTGGAGGTGGTGAAGGGCGGTGCGGGCATCTTCTGCTTCTCCGCTCTCTTTACGCCCCTAACGACGAATTCGCCGCTCTGCGCTCTCCTTGCGATCTCCTGCGCCTGCTCGCCGCAGGTAACCTTGACTCTACCGCTCGCATCTCCCCAAAATCTTGCGGAGAATTCCGCTCCGTCAGAGCTGCGAAGTGCTGCCTCGAGCGTCCAATATTCCTCGGGCACGAACGCATTTATCTCGTTCTCCCTCTCGACGATTATCCTCGTCGCCACGGACTGCACTCTGCCTGCTGAGAGTCCGCTCTTTACGGTCTTCCAAAGCAGGGGGCTGATCTTGTAGCCGACGATCCTGTCGAGCAAACGGCGTGTCTGCTGTGAGTTGACGAGATCCATATCTATGCTCCTCGGCTCCTTGATGGACGCCTTCACCGCGGTGGGCGTTATCTCGTTGAAGCTCACGCGGAGCGTCTTTTCCACGGGAATTCCCAAAACGTTCGAGAGGTGCCATGCTATAGCCTCTCCCTCGCGGTCGGGGTCGGTTGCAAAAAATACCTTTTTCGCTCCCTTAGCCTCCTTCTTTATCTCCTTGATAAGGTCACCCTTACCTCTGATATTTATATAATGTGCGTCAAATCCATTTTCAATATCTATACCGAGGGTGCTCTTCGGAAGATCGCGAAGATGCCCCTTTGACGCCACCACCTTATAGCTCGAGCCGAGATACTTCTTTATCGGTCCGACCTTAGTGGGGGACTCAACGATAACAAGATTTGCCATACTCTTTTCCTTTCGTAAATTATTGCTTATTGCTTATTTTCTGATATACATTCCGCCCGGGAGCGAGTAGATCAGTCCCTTGATCTCAAGGATCGTCAGCCCTGCCATCAGCGTTCCCGTCGGGTAGCCGAGCGTGCTGAGCTTGTCAAGAGATGTCGGTCTGTCGCACGCAAGCTCGTCAAAGATCCTTCTCTGCTCCTCGCTGAGAGTAGAGAGAACGCTCTCGTCGGGCGCACTCTGCGGTGCTTCCTCCGTAGCAGCGGTGCTCGCCTTACCGTCGGAAAGCTTTTTTATCTTAGGCACGGAATAGTATTCGCTATTCTGACCGATATTGTCATTCAGCTGATCGTTCAGCTTTTTGAGCAGAGATGCAGGAGTTCCCTGCGGTCCTCTGCCGTGGCAGTTCGCCGAGATGTCAAGCTCCTTGAGTATTCCCGTATCAAAATCCGAGCTCATCTCCGCTCTGCGAAGCCTTGCGGGATCGACCTTCTTCGATCTGCTCTCAAAATAATACTGCAATATGTCCGCCGCGCAGGTTATTGCGACAGCGCCGTTCTTGATGAGCATATTAGGTCCCTCGCTCATCGGCTCCTCAATGCTTCCGGGTAGCGCATATACCGCCCTCGACTGCTCCGCGGCATATTCCGCAGTTATGAGCGCGCCGCTGGTCTTTGGTGCTTCGATAACGAGCGTTCCCTCGCTGAGTGCGCTGATTATTGAATTTCTCTCGGGAAAATGATTTTTGTACGCAGGCGTCCCCGGGTGGTACGCAGTTATCACCGCTCCGTGCTCGCAGATCGCGCGGCGAAGCCTCCTGTGCTGCTTCGGATAGATGACGTCAATACCGCAGCCGAGCACGGCGATGGTCGTTCCCCCACCTGCAATAGCTCCTGCGTGTGCAACGGAATCAATGCCGAGAGCCATACCGCTAACGATAACAGCCCCTGCCGCCGCAAGCTCATAAGAAAGCTTATAGCCCGAGCGCATACCGTATTCCGTCATCTTGCGTGTTCCGACGACGGAAACGCAGAGCTTATTGTTGAGATTTGGGATATTTCCCATATAATAGAGCAGGATCGGCGGCTTTTTCATCTCGCGCAGGGAGTCGGGATAGTACGAGTCCGCATAGGTCAGTATGCCTACATTGTTTGTCCTGCACCAGCTCCATATCGACGATGCCTCCCCGAGATCCTTGTCAAGAAGAAGCTCGATCTGACGGGAATTCAGGCAATCCGCCTCCGAAAGCTCCTCCCTGCCCGCGCCGTATACGCAGTATGCAGAGCCGTCAAAGCTCTCGAGCAGACGCTGAAAGCTCGAATTGTGATTTCCGAGCCTCAGAGAGAGCCATATCCAATACAGATTATCCGATTTTCTGTGCGAATTATTATCCATAGCTTGTATCTTACCTCGATCCTTAAAAGCATTGAAATGATCGGTCGCGATCAGGTCCTTCTGCGGTGCGACGTTAGCTCCCACATACAAATGGAGGCGGCGACAGCGGCGTTCAGCGACTCCGCACCCTCCTGCATAGGTATGAGCAAGCAGGAATCACACGCATCGACCGTGCCATCCGCAAGCCCGTGTCCCTCGTTGCCGATAAAAATGGCACAGCCCGTCGGCAGATCGGCACGTCCGAGCAGCTCCGCATCCTTGTGAAGTGCCGCGGCATAGGTATGAGTACCGTGCCTGCGAAGCTCCAGAGCAAGTGCTGCAGCGGAGTCCACTATCACGATACGCTGGCTGAAAAGCGCACCCATAGCACCTCTGACGGTCTTTGGATTATAAAGATCCGCGCAGTCCGAGGTCAGATAGAGCACGTCGATCCCGAACGCCCCCGCGGTACGCACGACCGTTCCGAGATTTCCCGCATCACGAACGCTCTCAAGCACGAGCGCGCACTCGTGATCGACCAACGCCGCATCCGACGCACCGAGCGTTCTGATATTTCCGAGCGGCTCACAGACCGTAACTATGCCGTCAGGAGCGCTCTCATCCGTTACTCTCTCAAAGGCAGAGTCGGAGAGGATATAAAGTCCCTCGCTCACGCCATAGCCCTCGACGGTGGCACAGATATCCTGCGAGCTCTCGCGGACGAGCACGTATTTTATGGGTGCGCCCCTCTGCACAGCCTCGCAAAAGAGCTTCACGCCGTCAAAGCGGAAAAGCCCCTGCTCACGCCTGTGCTTTTTGTCGCCGAGCTTCGAAACAGACACCACAAGTGGGTTAGCTCTTGACGATATATATTGCCATTTTGCGGACATCCGATACACCTCCTACGCCAAATTATCTTATATAAATATATGACAAAAACCCGGCAAACCGGGTTTTTGATCTGTAATTAGAGAGCCGCCTTTGCCTGCTCAACGAGTGCTGCAAATGCAGCCTTATCGTTTACTGCAAGCTCTGCAAGCATCTTTCTGTTGAGGTCAATGCCAGCTTTTTTAAGTCCGTGCATGAACGTAGAATAGTTGATTCCGTTTACCTTTGCCTGTGCGTTGATACGCGCGATCCAGAGAGAACGGAAGTCTCTCTTCTTAAGCTTTCTGCCTGCGAATGCGTAGTTACCGCTCTTCATTACGGCCTGCTTAGCCATCTTGAAGTGCTTAGATTTTGCTCCCCAGTAGCCCTTAGCTGCCTTAAGAACTTTATTTCTTCTCTTGCGCGTCATCATAGCGCCCTTAACTCTTGCCATTTTTCTATCCTCCTGTTAATTCCTTTGATTATTTCTGAATAAGTGCTCTGTAATTTGCAGCCATAGCGTCGCTGAGGTATGCGTTCTCGCGTCCCTGTCTGAGTGCCTTGCCGCTCTTCTTGCCTGTCTTATGACGGCGGAAGCAGTGATTGAGCTTTACCTTACCTGTTCCGGTTACAGAAAATCTCTTAGAGGAAGCCTTATGTGTTTTGATCTTTCCCATTTTGTTTATCTCCTTTGTATTCGTCCGCTTACGCGGAGGTTATTTTTATCTTTTTGGGGCAAGCCCCATTTCTTAACGGTATTATTTCTTTATCGGCACGATGATCATGCTCATCATTCTGCCGTCGAGCACGGGCTTCTTGTCGACAGTACCGAGCTCCTCGCAGGCAACGCGGAATTTTTCAAGTATTTCTGTGCCGAGAGCGGTGTGTGCCATCTCCCTGCCCTTAAATCTGAGGGTAACGCGCACCTTGTTGCCACTCATGAGAAATCTGTGAGCGTGCTTGAGCTTTGTCTCGAAGTCGTGCGTGTCGATGCGACAGGAGAGCTGTATCTCCTTGACCTCAACGGTCTGCTGCTTCTTCTTCGCCTCTTTTTCCTTCTTCTCGCGCTCAAAGCGGAACTTGCCGAAGTCCATTATCTTGCAAACGGGCGGTACTGCCTGCGCGCTCATAAGAACAAGATCCATACCGCTTGAGTATGCCATCTTGAGTGCCGCGTCAGTATTCATTATTCCAAGCTGCTCTCCGTTTGCACCGATCAGTCGTATCTCCTTCGCGTCGATATCGTCATTGATCAGCATATCCTTTGTGTTAGCGATGGGTAAACACCTCCAAAAAATAAAAAGTCGCACGCAGAATACCCGTGCGACACGAAACCGCCTGTGCGGTCAGCATCAAAATATCAACGCAAGCTCACTGATGTGGCAGGGTGAGAACGGGGTGTTCTGCTTCATTACTTGCCTATTTTACCACACCCGTGCCGCTTTGTCAAGTCCTTTTGATAAAAATTTTTTTCTTTTTTTCACAAAGATATTTTTCCCTTCTCTCTTGCAAATATCGGGGTTTTATGGTACAATAAATATTGAATTTTTAAGCTGACGGAGATAAAAATGCAAGACCTTAACGAAAGATATCTGAGGGCAAAGAGAGCCCTGTTCAATATAGCCTACGGAGACCTCAATCCCGAGCAGAGACGTGCAGTCTTTGCGGTGAACGGTCCTCTGCTCGTCCTTGCGGGAGCAGGAAGCGGAAAGACCACCGTCCTCGTGCGCAGGATAGCATACATTATAAAGTACGGAAACGCCTATGAGAGCGATTACGTTCCCTTTGACGTGAGCGAGAGCGAGGTCGCGTCCCTCGAGACTGCGGCAAGCACGGCAACACGCGAGGAGGCGATTCCCCTGCTCACGAGATTTACAAACGATCCCTGCCCCCCGTGGCGTATGCTCGCAATAACCTTTACCAATAAAGCGGCAGGCGAGATCCGCTCCCGTATAAACGCCCAGCTCGGCGATGAGGGAGGCGCGAGTGAGATCCGCTCGGGCACGTTCCACTCGGTCTGCCTTAGGATCCTGCGCACTCACGGAGAGGCGATAGGCTACGGCAAAAATATATCCATATACGATCAGGACGACAGCAAAAAGGCGATAAGCGTCTGCATGAAGGAGCTCAATATCGACCAGAAGCTCCTCCCCGTAAAGTCGGTGCAGAACGCAATATCCCGCGCGAAGGATAGGCTCATAACGCCCGAGGACTTTTATGCCGAGGTCGGCAACGATTATAGGCTAAAGCAGATCGCGAGGATATACGAGCTGTATCAGCAGAGGCTCGTCGCGTCAAGGGCGCTCGATTTTGACGATATAATCATGCAGACGGTCCTCCTGCTCAGAAAGGAGCCCGAGATACTTAAATATTATCAGCAGAGATTCCGCTACGTCTGCGTCGACGAGTATCAGGATACCAACGAGGCGCAGTTTGCACTCACCGAGCTGCTCTCGGGAGGATATCACAACGTTATGGTCGTCGGAGATGACGATCAGAGCATCTACCGCTTCCGCGGTGCAACGATAGAAAATATACTCAGTTTCGATAAGGTGTTCCCATCCGCACGTACTATCAGACTTGAGCAGAATTACCGCTCGACTCAGAACATACTCGATGCCGCAAACGCCGTCATAAGCAATAATACCGGCAGAAAGGGCAAGAGCCTCTGGACGAACGCAGGAGCCGGCGCGCGTATACACGTCAAAAAGGTGTTCGATCAGAATGAGGAGGCACGCTATATCGCCGATAGGATCGCCACGATGGTCAGCCACGGCGACAGCTTCCGCGATTTCGCCCTGCTCTACCGCAATAACGCACAGTCGAGCACGCTTGAGAGGACATTTGCAAAAAGCGGTATCCCCTATCGCATAATCGGCGGCGTCCGCTTTTCGGACAGAAAGGAGATCAAGGACATCGTCGCATACCTTCAGCTCATTCAGAACCATAACGACGACGAGCGCCTTATGCGCATAATCAATGAGCCAAGGCGTAAGATAGGCGAAAAAACTCTTGAGGGCGTACGTGCTATCGCAAGGGAGATGGGCGTCAGTATGTTCTCCGTTATCGAGCACGCCGACCGCTACGTCGCACTCTCAAAGAGCGCGGATAAGCTCCTCGATTTTGCAAAACTCATAAATTACCTCACCTCCCTTGTCGGAGAAACGACACTTGCGGCGTTCATAACCACCGTTATGGATAAGAGCGGCTACCGCAAAATGCTCGAGGATGCAGGCGTCGAGGAAAAGGACCGCCTCGAGAACCTCGATGAATTTGTCAGCGGTGCTATCGAATATGAGAGCAGCTACATTGACGACGGCTCGTATTCAAGCGCGCTCGAGGGCTTTATGGAGGAAACGAGCCTCGTCGCGGACGTCGATAGATACGATGAGAGTGCGGATGCAGTCGTCCTCATGACGGCACATAGCGCAAAGGGACTTGAATTTCCCTATGTCTTTATCCCCGGCATGGAGGAGGGCATCTTCCCCTCAATGCAGTCCATAACCGCATCGAGCGCGGAGCTTGAGGAGGAAAGAAGACTTGCCTATGTCGCTATCACCCGTGCAAAGCGTGAGCTTTTCATCGTCCATACCAATCAGAGAATGCTCTACGGCAGAACGCAGTTCAATGCGGAGTCGAGATTTCTTAAGGAGATCCCTGATAGCCTCATCGAGCGTGAAAGCTCACCCTACGATAGGCAGTCAAGACAGGTAAATAATGAATATACACACCACCAAAGAAGAGCCGCATACGATGAGCTCACCATAGGCACGCCACAGCATACCCCACGCCCCACAGCGGCAAGCAGAGAGACCTTCTCAGTCGGAGATAGAGTCCTCCACCCCACCTTCGGCGAGGGCGATGTCATCTCCGTCAAGCACATGGGCGCGGATACACTCTATGAGATAATCTTCGACCGCGTCGGCACAAAAAAGCTCATGGCAACCTACGCTAAATTAAAGAAAATATAAATATATAATTGATGTGTTTCGTTCATCAAAAAACCACGCACCCTGCGTGGTTTTTTGATTTCTCGTTCGCGAAGCGACTGAAGGAGAGCGCGGTATAAAAAAGCTTGCATTTGTATGGAAAAAGTGCAGATTTTTCAGTCTCGCAGGCTCCTTCCACCGCAAGCGGTCCCCCTCCCTCTCGGAGGGAGGCTCTTT
>CAYPRM010000003.1:0-71567 GCA_964413365.1 uncultured Lachnospiraceae bacterium
GAGCTTGAAAAAGGAAATATAGTAATGCTCGATCAGGAGATGGACGAGAAATACATTGAGCAGGTCATGGGACAGCTTGTAAATCCCGATGCTATAAGATCGGTATCCGATGAGCTTCGCATAGTGTATTCTCCTCTTCACGGAACAGGCTACCGTATCATTCCCGACGTTCTTGAGCGTTGCGGAGTTGAGCATCTCTATGTCGTTCCCGAGCAGATGGTCGTTGACGGCAATTTTCCGACGGTCAAAAAGCCCAATCCCGAATATCCTGAGGTATTTGGACTCGGTATTGAGATCGCTCGCGAGGTGGGAAGCACGCTTGTTATTGCTACAGACCCCGATGCTGACCGTGTCGGAGTTGTTACAAAGAACAGCGACGGCGAATTCGTTACGATAACGGGCAATCAAATGGGCGCGCTCCTGCTCGATTACATCATCACCGCATACGAGGAGACGGGTTCAATGCCGCCACATCCCTATGCAGTAAAGACGATCGTTTCGACCGAGCTTGCGGCAAAGATATGCGAGTCCCATGGTGTTAAGCTTCATAACGTTCTCACAGGCTTCAAGTTCATAGGCGAGGTCATCAAGAATTACGAGCAATCAGGCTCAGATGCCACATATATATTCGGCTTTGAGGAAAGCTACGGCTATCTCAAGGGCACATACGCAAGGGATAAAGACGCCGTGGTCGCTACGATGCTCATCTGCGAAATGACGGCATTCTACCATGCAAAGGGTATGACTCTCTTTGACGCATTGAACGGTCTCTACGAGAGATACGGCTACTACCTTGAGGCAAACCAAGAGGTATATATGGACGGTGTGGACGGCAAGGAAAGAATGAGCCGCCTTATGGATATGCTCAGAAACAATGCTCCCTCCGAGATAGCAGGCTTTAAGACTGTACAGCTCGGAGACTATCTCAAGGGCACGATCACCGACCTCACCGCGGGCTCCTCTACCCAGACAGGACTTCCCTCCTCGAACGTTCTCTCATTTAAGCTCGAGTGCGGCGATGTCATTATCACACGCCCCTCGGGAACTGAGCCGAAGATAAAGTTCTACTATCTTCTCTCGGGCACGAACAAGAGCGAGATGGAAGAAAAGCTTGCAAAATACAAAAATTCAATAAGTAAATATTTATAATCACAAAAATTCTCCGCAGATATGTCTGCGGAGAATTTTTATATGAATAATTTGGGGATCTGCCTTCCTGTCAGAGCATGCTCGAGCGTCTTATCGACCATATCAAAGCTTGCAACAAGAGAGTGGGGCTTATTTATTGGATCGTCCTGCTCCATGGGTACAAAATAGATATTCTTGCGCGAAAGGAGCGTAGCGATATTTTTAAGATTTGCACTGAGGGCATCGTTGCTCGCAAGTGCTATAACAAGAGGGCTGTCATTTCGCAGATGTGCCTTTGCCGCCATGCAGACGGTAGTGTCGGTTATCGCACAGGCGAGCTTTGCGAGCGTATTTCCCGTGCAGGGGCATATCAGCATAGCATCGAGCTTGATCCTCGGTCCGAGGGGTTCTGCGTCCGCGATGGTATGGACTATTTCCCTGCCCGTTATATCCGATATTCTCTCCCTTATGTCAAAAGCTCTGCCAAAACGAGTGTCCATAGTGTAGGCATTTTCGCTCATTATCGGCAAAATATCATAGCCAAGGTCTACGAGCCTCTCCATAACCTCAAGAGACCTTGAAATTGTACAAAAAGATCCTGTAATAGCAAATCCGAGCACGTCCTAATCCTCCCTTGATAGCATACTTGATACGGTTTGTGCCAAAATCTCCCCCGCACTTCTCGGAGCATATCTTCCGGGTATTCCAAGCTCGCGGCGGTAGTTCAACGGATATTTTTTCAGCACATCCTCGCCGACGCCGTACGGTGCTGACGCGATATCCATTATGAGCGTCCTCGGCGAAATGGCGGATGCGACACTATCCGTTATTATATTATACGGGACGGTATTGAAGATTATATCCTGTTTCCCGAGATGTGAAAAATATTTCTCCCCACCGATCCCTGACGCCTCCATGCCGAGCATCCTGCTCCACGATATATCCGCATCCCTGCGTGCAAAGACCGAGACACGAGCACCCGTGGAGCGAAGGAGATACGCGAGCATCTTCCCTATCCTGCCAAATCCGAGTATTCCAATCCTCGCACCCCAAAAGGATGAGTCGAGGCTCTGCTTAGCATAATATATCGCACCCTCCGCGGACAGCAGTGCATTCTGTATCTGAAAGGTCTCAATGTCATAATAATCTTCGTATCTCTTGCCGAGTGCATCAAGCTCCGACCTGAGGGCTTGAGGAAGCTTTCCGCCGAGCAGGAGGCACTCCGCTCCCGCAGACTCCGCTATATCGCGTATTTTTATCTTCTGATCAAAGGAAGGCATATTTATATGCATGTCGTCATTCGTGCACGGCAGAGGCAGTACTATTGCCGCAGCATCACGAACACGCGCACGCATATTCTCATCAAGCGTAAAGCACGTAAATGCCCGAGCATCACAGCCACATTCAACGAGATATTCACAGGCATATTCCTGCCTTACATCTCCACCTAAAAGAAGTACGGACATATTTCACCTCCTTGCTTTTTACAGTAATATTATATTACTCTCATTCAATTACTGTTACACAAAAAAAGACCGCCCGAGGCGGTCTTTTTTTGTATGTATGATAAATCAGAATATCTTCGATATGACTGCCGCCATATCCTTGATATTTACGTCGGTGGTATTTATGCAGAGGTCGTAATTTGATTTATCCCCCCACTTATTCCCCGTATAGAAATCGTAATATCTCGCGCGGTTCTTATCTATGGAGATTATCTGCTTTCTTATCTCCTTCTCGGTAAGGTGCTTTTGCGAATCGGTATTACGGGATATGCAACGCTTTACGCGGCTGTCCATATCCGCATAGACAAATATTCTATATGGCTTAAGATCCTGAAGAATAAAGTCCGCACAGCGACCAACGATAACACAGCTTGACTTCTGTGCGAGGGAGCGAATTATCTCACTTTGGGCAAGGTATATGGACTGCTCCTGATGAAAATAGAAATTGTCCGTTATGAGCATGGTCTGACCTACGGTTATCGGATACAGGTGATGGGGCTTGCCCTCGAGAATCTCCTGCACATACTCCTGCGACATAGAGGTCTTTTCTGCTATCGCGGCGATGATCTCCTTATCGTAATACTCGATATGAAGCTCCTCAGCAAGTCGCCTTCCAAGCTCTCTGCCACCGCTTCCAAATTCTCTGCCAATCGTTATTATTTTGTTCATATTTTCATCTCCGATCTTTAGAATTGCAATAATATTATATCACCTTTTTTTGGATTTGTCAATAAAAACGATCACTTGCGAATAATATTATTTTGATCTTAAGTAATAAAAATGAGGTGATTTTACGATGCAAAATAAAAGAAATATAGGAATATGGGAGCTATGGGGCTTTGCAGTTGTATCCCTCTGCGGAACACTATTGCATTTTTGGTATGACCTTTCGGGATCTATGCTCGTTGCGGCGTTTTCGGGCGTGAACGAGTCCACGTGGGAGCACATGAAGCTTCTTTTCTGGCCGATGCTCGCCTTTGCGATCGTTCAGAGGCATTTTTTCCGCGAGGTCGATCACTTCTGGTATGCAAAGCTCTGTGGAGCACTGCTCGGTCTTGCCCTGATACCGATCATATTCTACACATATAACGGCGTGATAGGCAGATCTCCCGATTGGATAAATATCGCCATATTTTTCATATCTGCCGCCGTTGCCTATGCATACGAGGCTCGCCTCCTCCGATACGGGAGCACTCGGTGTATCCCCTCACGCATATCCCTCGGCATACTGCTCTGCATCGGCGCACTTTTTGTAATATTTACCTATATCACTCCCAACATCGGTATATTCAGAGATCCGATAAGTGGCGGATACGGCATAGCGGATGCAGTGCAAAAAATTTGACAAAATCCTTGAAAACCCACAAAATGTATGATATAATATCAATATCTACAAAAAGGGGGCGAGGCTGATGAGGTATAAGATCGCGATCTGCGATGATTCCGATACGGACAGACGCTATGTTTTGAATATGGTCGAGAGCTGGGCTGAGTCTGCCGCGCACAATGTGGATGTGAACACCTTCCCCTCCGCCGAGAGTTTTCTCTTTCACTATGAGGAGGAGAGCGATTATGACATTCTGCTTCTCGACATCGAAATGGGAGAGATGGACGGCGTAACTATGGCAAAGAGAATTCGACATGCCAACGACACCGTGCAGATCGTTTTCATCACGGGCTATTCAGACTACATTTCCGAGGGGTACGAGGTTGCGGCTCTCCATTATCTTATGAAACCCGTCAAGGAAGAAAAGCTCCGATCGGTGCTTGACCGTGCGGCGGAAAAGCTTGCTAAAAACGAGAAGGTATTGAACTTTGAGATCGGTAGCGAGATGGTGCGTGTGCCGATTTATCAGATCCGTTACGCTGATGTTCTCGGCAACTACGTTACCGTTCACGCTCTCTCTGACGTTACTGCGAAAATGACCTTGGGCGAGCTTGAAAAGCAGCTTGACGAGCGATTTTATCGCGTGGGGCGTTCCACGATCGTAAATCTTACGCAGATCAGCCGTGTAACAAAGACAGAGATCAGGCTGAGCGACGGAGCAGTCATTCCCCTCCCACGGGGAGCGTATGACGGTGTGAACCGTGCGATAATAAATATGAGGTAGCAAATATGGGATTGTTTTCTAAGAAAATAGACAAGCAGATCGCCTCCTATCAGCACGAGCTGATAGAAACGCATTACCGTGAGGTCGATAATATGTACCGTCAGATTCGCGGTTGGCGACACGACTACCGCAATCACATTCAGACGATGAAGGCTTATGCGGCTGTCGGCGACCTTGATGCCATTAAGAATTATCTCGACCTGCTCGATAAGGATCTGACCACCGTTGACACTGTTATCAAGACGGGCAATCCTATGACGGATGCCATTCTGAACTCCAAAATTTCAATTGCAAGATCAAAGGGTATTGATGTTGTGGCGGATGCGCATATTCCCGTCAAGCTAAAGACCTCGGAGATCGACCTGTGCTGTATAATCGGTAATCTCTTTGACAATGCCATTGAGGCGAGTGTCAAGCTACCCGAGGATCAGCGTGTGATCCGTGTGTATATGGATATGAAAAATACCCAGCTCTACATTTCCTTCACAAATCTTACTGCCGAGAAGAAAATGAGCAAGGTGGGCAATATATTCCGCACTACAAAGGGCGACGGGCACGGCTTTGGGCTTGTTCGCATAGATGCGATCGTGGAAAGGCTCGACGGATACATCAGTCGCAATAGCGAGGACGGGGCGTTCACAACTGAAATATTGCTTCCGCAGGTGTGAAAATTTGCAATTCATCACCCCAAAATGACGATTCGTCCCCGAAATAACACGGGGACGATTTTTTATGATATGATATAAACAGAAAGGAAGGTGGTTTTTATGCGAAGCAAGAAATCTCCAAAATCAAAATACAATATGCTACAAAACTCGGCATATATGATAAGGCTCGCGTGGACCTCGGGCGAGAAAAAGGTCATAGTGCTCGGCCTGCTCTCGACACTCACAGCGGTCGGGCTTAATCTTATAAATCTGTACGTCTCTCCGACGATACTCGGCGCTGTGGAAAATCACGCATCCGTCGGCGAGCTCTTGATAACTGTAGCTGTATTTGTCGGTGCGCTGATGCTCATGTCCGCCGCCTCTGCATACGTGAACACAAACACCTTGTACGGCAGGATCAGTGTACGCAGTGAGCTGATCACCCTGCTCAACAAAAAGGCGACTACGACCTCGTATGTCAATGTCCACGATAAGAAATTCAATGATCTTACCGACAAGGCGCAAAATACTGTCAATTCAAATCTTGCCGCTACGGAGGCCATCTGGACGACGCTTACTAATCTTACGACCAACATTATCGGATTTTTAATATACACAGTCATGATGTCGTCCTTAAATCCCCTGCTCCTTGCGGTCGTACTTATCACGACTGTTATATCCTACTTTATAAGCAATCATCTTAACGGATGGTTTTACCGTCATCTTGAGGAGGATATTGAGCATGTAAGGCATCTGTTTTACCTTGACAGGCGCACGAGCATGCTTGATATTGCAAAGGACATCCGCATCTTCGGTCTGCGTCCGTGGATCGAGGAGCTTTATGCAAAGGGTATGAACGCATATCTTGCGTTCCACAAGAGGGGTGAGACCAACATACTTTGGGCGGGAATCGCCGATCTTCTGCTCACCTTCCTGCGAAATGCCATCGCGTATGCATATCTTTTGGGGCTCGTTATCGCAGGCGGAATGGGCGTATCGGAATTTCTACTCTATTTCAGCGCGATCGGAGGATTTACCGCTTGGGTATCGGGTATACTTGGCGGATTTAACACTCTGCACATTCAATCCCTCGACATCTCCATCGTCCGTGAGTGCATAGAATACCCCGAGCCTTTCAAGTTTGATGACGGTGAGCACATTTCGGTAGAGGCAGACAGGTTCTATGAGATAAGACTTGAAAATGTTTCTTACCGCTATCCGACATCCGATACCGACACGCTCAAAAACGTAAATCTCACGCTCCATCCCGGGGAAAAGTTAGCAGTTGTCGGACTCAACGGTGCAGGCAAAACAACGCTCATCAAGCTTATCTGCGGATTTATTGATCCCACAGAGGGACGCGTGCTTCTTGACGGAAGGGATATCAGAGATTACAACCGCAGGGATTATTATAATATGTTCTCTGCCGTATTCCAGGATTTCTCACTCCTTGCCGGAACGATCGCAACGAACGTGGCGCAGGACAGCGTTGGCATTGATATGGCACGTGTCAAGGAAAGCGTAGAGAAAGCAGGACTCAGGAAGAAGATCGAAGGCTTGAAGGACGGCTACGAGACATGCCTAAACCGAGAGGTATACGAGGATGCTATCCTCCTTTCGGGCGGTGAGACGCAGCGACTCATGCTTGCCCGCGCACTTTACAAAAACGCGCCTTTCATTGTTCTCGACGAGCCAACGGCGGCACTTGATCCTATCGCAGAGTCGGAAATGTACCAAAAGTACAATGAAATGACAAGTGGCAAATCCTCAATTTATATCTCCCACCGCCTCGCATCAACACGGTTCTGCGACCGCATCATTATGATCGCAAATGGCGGAATTGCCGAGGAAGGCACGCACGCAGAGCTTCTCACGCTTGGTGGAATGTATGCGGAGCTATTTGAGATACAGAGCAAATACTACAAGGAGAGTGATAATAATGAATCAGTCTAATGGCAAGATCTCCATAGCAAGAGCTATAAGAGCGAATTCGCGTGCTCTGAGGCTTCTTTTCAGGCATTACCCTCAGATGGTAGCATCCCACCTTATAAGCGTAGTATGGGGGGCGCTTACCCCCTATGTGGGCATATACTTCTCTGCCCTCATTATCGATGAGCTTACAGGTGCTCGGGACGTGGGGCGCATACAGCTGCTCGTCATGCTGACGCTCGTCTCAGCCGCACTCATAGCCCTCGGCACGGCTCTCATAGAAAGATGGAAAAATACACAGAGCGTCGGCGACTGGATCAAGATCGAACACGTGATATCAGAAAAGATCCTTGACACGGACTATGTAAACCTCGACAGCACTCACACCTCGGAGATGCTCTCCACAATACGTCAGAATTTCAATGGCGGCGGTTGGGGACTCGGAAGAACTCTTGAATGTGTAGGATCTCTTCTCTCATCAATTTTCACCGTTTTCGGCGGTCTTGCGCTCACCGTATCGCTTTTCACAATAACAGTTCCGAGCGACGCAGGCACGCTGACATTTCTGAACAGTCCCCTCGTATCAATTTCCGTCATAGCGATCATGCTTGCGATCACCTTTATCGCTCCGATGCTAACTAACAAATCGGAGAGCTATTACGCAAAGCACGCCGACGATCACAATCTCAGCAACCGTCTGTTCGGCTTTTTTGGTTGGCTCGGATACAAGAAGAATATCGCGATGGACGTCAGAATGTACCGTCAGGACAGGATCTGCGACAGAAACAATCGCAACAAGGAGGATACATTTGGCTCAAATGGGCTTTTCGCTCACCTTGCACGCGGTGAGATGGGATTCTTTGCCGCGGCAGGTGCGGCGGTCTCAACAATCTTCACGGGCGTTGTATATGTTTTTGTGTGTCTTAAGGCGTTGGCAGGTGCGTTCGGTCTTGGCTCTGTAACACAGTACGTTGCCGCAATAACCAAGGTGTCCGGCGGAATGTCAAGCCTCGTTTCGGGCATCGGACTAATGTGCAACAACACACCATTCCTTGAGCTGACCTTTGAGTATCTTGATATCCCCGACAATATGTATCAAGGCTCGCTCACCGTTGAAAAGCGTAGTGACAGAAGCTATCAAGTCGAGTTCCGCAACGTTTCCTTCAAGTACCCTGGCTGTGATAGCTATGCGCTCCGCAATGTCAATATGAAATTTGAGATCGGCAAGCGTATGGCAGTCGTCGGTATGAACGGAAGTGGCAAAACGACCTTTATCAAGCTGCTCTGCCGTCTGTACGACCCCACCGAGGGTGAGATCCTGCTAAACGGTATTGATATTCGCAAGTACAACTACCGTGAATATATGGACATATTCTCCGTGGTATTTCAGGATTTTCAGCTCCTTCATTTGAAGCTTGGCGAAAATGTGGGAGGAAGCTTGAACTACGACAAGGAGCGTGTTATTGACTGTCTTGAAAAGGCGGGCTTTGGTACAAGGCTTGCCGAAATGCCGAACGGGATTGACACATATCTCTATGATGAATATGACAAGCACGGAATCAGCCTCTCGGGCGGCGAGGCGCAGAAGGTTGCGATCGCCCGTGCGCTCTACAAGGATGCTCCGTTCATCGTTCTCGATGAGCCGACCGCCGCGCTCGATCCCATCGCCGAGGCGGACATCTACTCGAAATTTGACCGCATCGCCGGTGACAAGACTGCGATATACATCTCCCACCGTCTATCGTCATGCAAATTCTGCGATATGATCGCGGTATTTGACGAGGGCTCGGTCATTCAGCTTGGAACGCATGAGGAGCTACTCAAAAACGATAGTGGAAAATACTTCGAGCTCTGGCATGCACAGGCGCAGTATTACACAGAATAAAAACAAAAAAATATCGACAGCATCCGCTGTCGATATTTTTTATCTATTGTCGACCTCAAATAGCCATATACGCTTCTCAAATCCGCCACGCTCCTGCGCCTTATGTGAACGGACTGCCTCAAGCTCATCGAGCGTATAGCCCCTTGCAATAGCACTTGCACGCACGACCTCAAGCAAGTCTGCAAGCTCCTCTATGCTCCCGTCGGTAAGGTATTCATCAAGCTCCTCGCGAAGCTTTTCATCAAGCGCACGTATATATTCCCCATCGTCAAGCGTTCCTATCTTGCAGGTGCTTCCCGTGCTTTCGATGATCTCGGGAATCCTATCACGCACGAGTTTTTCATATATTTTCTTCATATTCGCTCCATATTCCATTTTAAGCAAGATCCGCCGACACACAATATCGGCGGATCTATTATTTTTTACTTATTTACGATATCAACAAGCTGGTCGTACTCCTCAAGGCTCGTAATGCCCTCAAGCACGCGCTCGCGTGTATGCGTAAGAACGGTAGTCATATCTCTTTCAACTATCGCCGCTACCTTTTCAGAGGTAAAGCTATCGGACATAATGATCTCCTTGATCTCATCGGTCAAGACCATTATCTCAAATACGCCTATACGTCCGAGGTATCCCGTGTTATTGCAATACGGGCAACCGTGGGGCGCATATATCTCCATCGGCTCGTCGATATGAAGGATAGCCATTTCCTGCTGATCGGTTATCTTGGCAACCTTGCACTTCGGGCAGAGCTTACGCACAAGTCGCTGAGATATTGCACCGAGAAGCGAGTCCGCAACAAGGTATTTGGGAATTCCCATATTTATAAGTCTTGTTATAACTCCTGCGGCGTCGTTGGTGTGTATTGACGAGAGGACAAGGTGTCCTGTAATAGCGGCTCTCGTCGCTATCTGCGCCGTCTCCTCGTCACGTATCTCTCCGACCATTATGATATTGGGGTCCTGACGCAGGAAGCTACGCAGTGCGGCAGCAAACGTAAGGTTAGCCTTAGTATTCACCTGCACCTGATTTACGCCCGTTATCTCGTTCTCAACGGGATCCTCGACGGTCATAATATTCGTATCATCCTTAGCGAGGTATCGCAGGAAGGTATAAAGCGTGGTCGACTTACCGCTTCCCGTAGGCCCTGTTAGTAGGATTATTCCGTGGGGACGGGTGATCATGCTCATTACGAGATCCTTCTGAAGATCGGAAAATCCGAGTGAGGATATATCGCTCGAGCTGAAGGAGCGGCTATAAATACGGATAACGATCTTCTCGCCGTGTATCGTCGGGATCGTGGAGACACGGAAGTCATACGTGCTGCCGTCGATCTCACGGCTGATCTTACCGTCCTGAGGCACACGCCTCTCCGCAATATTGAGCTCCGCCATGATCTTATATCTCGCAAGTATTGCGGGATATCTCCTTGCGTCGTAGCGGTCTATCATCTGAAGCTTTCCGTCGACACGGAAGCGTACAAAGACCTCCTTAGCAAAGGGCTCGATATGAATATCGCTCGCTCCCCTGCTGATCGCGTCAAAGAGTATGGTATCGCAGACCTTGATAACGGGTGCGTCATCACCTGCATTGATATCCACGTCGGTCTTATCGACGTCACTCTTTATATACTCATCCATGGCTTCGTCCTGCTGGATCTTATTATTGACGTAGTCAAGGATTTTCTTCATCTGCGTGGGGGGGCAGACGATGAATTCAAGCCTCTTGCCGCCGTAGACCAAAAGCTCGCGGAATTCCTCTATTCTAAAGGGGTTTGAACCGAGGATCGTCAGTGTATCATTTACAAGACTAAACGGCACGCCCTGATATTCAAGGAGAAGCTCACGGGGATACTTCTTTACAAACTCAAGGTCGATCTCTGCAAGCTGGAAGAACCTATATTCATATCCAAGGTAGTCCGCAAGGATATGATACATGGTCTCCTCGTCAAATTTGGAGTCCCTTATGAGCTCCGCATAAACGAGAGTTTCCGCAGAGTCCGCTCTTTCGCAATATTCATCAGCTACGCTCTGAGATATCAGGTCGTTTTCTGCGAGATATTGAGTAAACAGTTTATTAAATATCATATCAGTTCTCCTTATACGGCGTTCATCATGGACATCATAGGAACAAGGACGGACAGTATTACGAGCATTACGACGCCTCCGAGAAGGACAATCGCCATGGGCTCAATAGCGGCTACCGCTTTTGCGATACTCGATTCGACCTGCTCGTCAAAGTAGTCGCTCGTTGACTCGAGGACCTCCTCAATATTTCCACTCTTTTCGCCGACATCTATCATCTGCGTAAGCATCGGTGGGAAAAGCCTTGTCGCCTCAATGGAGGCTGCTATTCTCTTTCCGCGCTTTACCTCCTCAATGGTATAGTCAAACCTTCTCGTAAAGACCTCGTTGCCGAGCATCTTCTTCAGATTTTCAAGAACATCTATCATATTCATACCGCTTCCGAGCAGTATGATGAATGCTCTTGAGAAGCGCGAGGTTATGAGGTTTCTCTGAACCGTAGAAAGTATCGGGATATGGAGCATGAGCACGTCCTTGACATACTTACCCTTATCAGTTCTGAAGAACATTACTATCAGGAACACGACGAGCACGGTGGCAGGCAGGAGAATGAAGAAATATTCCTGTAGCCAATTTGAAACGCCCATTACTATCCTCGTGATCTCGGGGACCTCACCGCCGAGCTCATTTATCGTGGACTCGAACTGCGGCAGGATGAAGAGACAGAGGAAGATAACGACGACGATGACCATACATACGAGCAGCATGGGATATACCATTGAGCTCGACGCTTTTTTCTTGATCTTACGGTCATTTTCGTAATAATCCGCCATATTTGTAAGCACCTTATCAAGCGAGCCCGAGGCCTCTCCGATAGCAACCATGCTGACGAAGAATTTTGTGAACACCTTCGGGTGCTTTGCAAATGCATCCGAGAGGCTTATACCTGCCTCGACGTCGTTGTGTATCTCCTTCAGAACGTTTCTGAAGGGTACGCTGAATTTTTGGCGCTGAAGGTTATTGAGCGAATCTCCGATCGGTATTCCTGCCTTCAGCATTACGGAAAACTGACGGAAAAAGGTTATTACCTCTGTGAATTTGATCTTACTGCTGACAGCGAAAAATTCATTCTCCTTCTCGTCCCTTATAAGGGAGTAGCTGAGCATGTGTATCTGATTCTGACGAGCCTCCGCCTTAAGGCTGATCTCATCGCTCGCCTGCCTTATAACGGTCTGGCGCTGTCCCGAGGAGTTGATAACTTTACACTTGTAGTACGGCATTAAAGCAATACCTCCCAATAAAATTTCATAAACGCCTCGCCGTATATAGCCATAGTACCTATTCCGAGCAGGAGATACGGCCCGAAGGCTATCTCCGCATCGCGTCCCGACCTTGAAGCTCTTATCTTGATAACCTCAATGACAGAGCCGAGGAGAGTTGCAATAAGTATGGCAATAAGTAGCGGCATAGCGCCTATCATAAAGCCCCCGATACCCACGAGATAGACATCTCCCGAGCCGAGTGCATCCTTTTTAAGTACAATTTTTGCTACGAGCTTGACCGCTCCGAAGAAGCCGAAGCCGAGCAATGCGCCGAATATATGATCCGAGATCGCAGCGTCAAATACGAAAACGCGGTAAAGTGCAACAAATATCGCCAAGATTGCAAACAGGATCAATGTTACGTTATATATCTCGTGCGTCTCGTGGTCGATGCCTGCCATTACGATAAAGAGGAACGTAAGGAGCATGAGCGCGACAAAGATCGGCAGAGTCTCAAAGGACGAGCCGTATTGCAGAAAGGCGCACATATATCCAAGTCCGCCGAATATTTCTGTAAGGAGTGAGAAGACGCCGATGCTCGCTTTGCAGTAGCGGCACTTCCCTCCGAGTATGATCCACGAGAGGATCGGAATATTATCATACGCCTTTATGGGGTGCTTGCACTCGGGGCAATAGGAATCGGGCTTGACTATCGAGAGCCCCTTGGGCACGCGATAGGCTATGACTCCGCCAAAGCTTGCGAATACCGCACCAAATATAAAGGAAAACACGGAAAGCATTATTTTCATTTCTGTTAGCATATTTCCTCCAAATGGAATAAATACTCATCGGCATTGCTCGTATTGGACTTTGAAGGGAAGCCGGGCTTGTTATCTCTATAACCCTTTTCTTCCGTCCCGTTGAGCCCCTGCGCATTCTCCATCGAGTGTATCATATAGCGAGTTATTATCGTAAAGGTCGAAACTGCGGTCAACGTCATGACGACACAGAGTATCATAACGATCGCAAGAATATAGCCCTTTTGCTTGTTATTTTTCTTCATTTGCTATTACCCTCCTGTGGATGTGTACTCTGGAGATGTTCCGCAATTAAGATCTTTAATATATACCCTATCTTTAGCACTCGTCTCTACCGATTTAATGATCAATTCATCATTTTTATTAATACAGTATATTACTCTATATGTGTAATTTGAGCTTCCTGAGGCAGGCTTGAATTCTGTATTCAAAAATATATGATAATCTTCACCATCTTTTTTAACACCCTCGCCTACTTCGTTACTTGCAAGATATTTTGTAGCCCAATCCTCTCCATACGCATCCCAATAATAGTTGATATCGTAGCAGACCATTTCGAGCCTGACATATTGCTCCTGACGGCGTGAGAGGTTTCTCATGCCTATATAGGTGGAGGTCAGCGCAAGCATTATCACCGCAAAGACGGCGACGGACACGAGGACCTCGACCAGAGTAAGTCCTTTTTTGGTTTTTTTCATATTCACCTTGACCTTATTCCTTCGCTTGTGCAAAGCTCCTTTCAATAGATTTTCGACCTGCTTGACGCCTTACGCCTTCGGGACGAGTCCACGGTCGGTGGCGAGATCAGCAATGATCTCAAATGCGCCCTCATAGCGGAACTTGGTCGCTATTCTGTAAAGGCAGGGCGTATCCTCGAAGCCGTGGCGCTTCGTGAGCGCGCAGGGGTAACGGGAATCGACGTATTTATGGGGATCGGTAGCGAGATAGAGCATAACTCTTGAATTACGTATATCCATTCTCGCGTAGACCTCGGAATTGATGTGGAACACGGCGCACTGCTCGGAGATCTTGCACTTCATACCCGTATAACCGAGAAGCACCTTGGATATAGCGTCATATCTCGTGCGGAGCAAGCCGTTTGCATCACCGTATCTCTTGGAGAAATTGGTGTCATCGTTGTCGTAATTCTCCCAATCGACCTCAAGCTCATCATTCTTGTGCTGTACGGTCTCGCTCATAGCCTGCTTTGTCGTGTCGGGCTTGAGATCGACCACGGGCTCGGCTTCTCCAAGCTTGGTAAGACCGAGACGAAGATCCACGGGATCATCCGCACTTATTCCGTAGTGCGTTATCCTCTGGCGGTCAAACTCGAACTCGTGCTTCGACGCTACGAGCAGAAATTTATTCATAATATCCCTATTGGATTCAAATTCAAAATCATAGCTTGTAATAAGATTTCCCCCCGACGAAAGGATCATAGTGCAGACCTTGCGTCTTATGTGGAAGAAAACATAGTTTTCCTTGTGATCAAGCGTCTCGCAGAGGTACATACCGAATGGCTTTACACTCGATATCTCCGTGCCGAGCAGCTTTGCGATCGCAAGGAAGGTATCCACTATCGCCTTGGGCATAAAGTACGTGTTGTAGGTATAGCCAACCTCACGCTTGTAGGAATTAAATTCCGTATAGAAATTGTCGTTATCCTTGTTCTTCATCTCCTTTTTATAGAGATTGTTTGCGTAGAACGAGAATTTTGCCGGGATAGAAATGCTGTTTCTGTACACTCCCTCGCATCTGAGAAGGAGGACTATCGAGGGCATAAAGAGGATCCCGAGAGGCTCAAGCTCATGCTTGATCCTATCGGCGATGGGTTCAACCTTGATAAACGCCCCATCCTTTGTCGGATAATCCTCAAGCTCTATCATTATTTCCTTAGCCTCGGCTTTTTTCTTCGACGGGAAGAATATACGCAGATATCCACCGTCAAAATTGCAATATTCAAAAATACATTGATTCTGAGCCATTAATTATTTCCTCCACTTGGCTATGGGGTGGTTGTTGTAGTTACGTACAGCCCCAAAATAAAATCATAGATTGTGTTATTATCATATATTAATTCACAGCGAACAAATGTAACCTTGCGACCTGTTTCTTCGTTTGTTTCTGTTTTTTCATATATTCTAAAACCATCCAAACCCGTGTCCTTGAACTCGGTATTACCTACGGTAAGAGTTTTTGTATTGCGAACAAAGTTCACATCAGTGGTATTGTCCTTGAATTTTTCAATATAGGTTTTGTCATTTTTCTTGGAATCTAACAAGCTACGCAAAGCCATCTCTATCGACTGCGTTTGCGTGAGCTGCTCGGACTTGTCTATCAGGTTACCCGACGAAGTTCCTACGAACACGAACGCCGTGCCTATCATAGTCATAATGAGCGTGGTCAATGCGATAACGACCAGCACCTCTGTAAGCGTAAAGCCGCGTTTTTTTGACATAGGTCTGTCTCCTTTCTTTTGATTTTGGAGCTTGCATTAAAATGGCGAGGAGATGACGCTGTCATCACCTCGCCGTGATTTTACTTTGCTATGTAATTATTTGTTGGAAAAGAATGTGTAAGTACCACCGTTCTTTGTGTTTGTATAAATGATCTTACCATCCTTAAGTTGGAATGCTCCAGCAGGGGTATCAGATCCCAAAATAGCACTGTCAAGAGTGATTGAATCAACAGTCTTATTAGCGTCCGTAAGATCTATATAATCCGTACCAGACTTGGTTTTAATAACGATACCATCAGTACCTTCAACAGCATAGTATTCAGTAGTGCCGTTGGCGAAAACTTTGCAGTAACCATTGAAAGAGATCTCATACTTGATCATCGACTCATAGGGCTGAGCCTCCTGCATAGCAACAGAATTGTTAGCCTTGTCGATATAAGCTGTGTAACCAACTACGGATACGGTTGCGAGAATTGCAAGTATAGCAATAACTACGAGCAATTCGACGAGCGTAAAGCCCTTTTGTGTGTGTTTCATTTTCAATTTTCTCCTTTTGAATAAAAAATTTATATAAGACCGTCGTTACGCACCAACGGCATTATATCTATCACCCTTCCACGCTTACGCATCGCGAGGAATGGACACGGCAAACTCATTACGCATCTGAATTTCGCCGATTTACGAGGGTATTATACCACTTTTACACACAAATGTCAATAGTTTTTTCGCTTTTTATGCCCCAAGGGCGGTTTTGTGAGCGTCAAATGCCGAAAAAATAGCTCTTATATTACATATTTTTACATACGCGATCCCACAAGCCCTCTTAAAGCCTTGATTTTTTCGGGGTTCGTTTTTTTGACCGATTTTTCGGACTTGATAAATTTTTTCAAATATTTTTGCAAAATACGCTCCATTTTGCGAAATTTTTGAGATTTTTTATATTTTTCTTCCCTCTCCCACCGCTATATCAAGACCTCGGGGCGGCCAAAATATAGCCACCCCGTGATGTCAGGTCTTAAGTCTTTTTATCAAATTTTTCTCCGCACTTTACGCAGGTGAGGGTTATCTTACCCCTGCCCCGTGGCACTCTGAGCCACGTTTTGCACTTCGGGCAACGGTAAAATTTATGTGTTTTTCTCTGCTGCCATCTCGTCCTTGTCATTTTGACCGCTCCGAGATATCTCTTGTTCTCGTTCACTCTCTTATAGATGTTCTTTGAGAGTATTCTGAAAAAGGTATATACCATAAGTGCGGTGCATATACACCAGAAGACGAGCTTTACTATTCCGCTCGGGCAGAAGCCGTAGATAAGAAACGTTATTATATACGCTATGAATGAGAGCTTCGCGAGGTCGTCAAAGCCGTTTCTTCCGTAGAAGAAGCTGCGGAGCTTCCCCATCATGCGTGAGAAGAAATTACGCATTACTATACCCCCAAGAAAATTATTCCGTTCTGAGTGCTATTACGGGATCCTTGTTCGATGCGGTCTTTGACGGGAACAGTCCTGCGACGAAGGTGAGCGCCATGCTTATGCCGACAAGTATTACTGCAGGCAGAGGCTCGAGCACCGCCTTGAGCGCCGCAATGCCGGTGAGATTGTACAGAATGATATTGATTATGACTATCAATCCGAGCGAGCATATTATTCCTATCAGTCCCGCAACAAATCCGACGAACAGCGTCTCCGCATTGAATACACGTCCGATATCCCTCTTGGATGCACCGATCGCACGAAGTATGCCTATCTCCTTTGTGCGCTCGAGCACCGAGATGTAGGTTATGATGCCTATCATTATCGAGGATACCACGAGCGAGATCGCAACGAACGCGATGAGCACATAGGATATAGCATCAACTATGGTCGTTACAGAACTCATAAGGAGTGCGACCGTGTCGGTGTAGGTTATCTGATCGTCCTCGTCCTTCTGCATATCATTATACTGTTGTATCAGCGCGGCGACCTTTTCCTTGGACTCAAAGTCCTTGGGATATATGGAGATCATCGTAGGATCGTTCATATCTATATATCCGAGCTTCTTAAGGTTTCCGCTGTACGTGTTATCTGTAACTCTGTCCTTATTGATGTAGTTGAGTATCTGATTGATTATCGCACTCGCCTCCGTGGAGGGGTATTTCTCGAGAATATCCTTTACGAACGGGATATCGTCTATTGTGAGTCCGACGGAATCAAATCTGATGCCCGTGAACATATCGACCTCGTTATTCGCCATCTGCGCCTTAACGACGTCGCTCTTATTTCCGCGCGTGATAACGGTCTCGCGGAGGTCGGACATATAGCCTATCGTGCCTATATTAGCCATCGAGAGAGAGTCATCCGCAGGCTTGATTATGCCGACGATCTTCAACCCAAGTGCGCCTGCAAGACGGTCATTCAGGATCACCTTATCCGACTCGTTCGAGAAATCAAGCTCTCTTATCTTATCGTTTTCAAGCACGAAGTGATCGCTATCAAGGAGCACCTTGAACTCGAAGTCATATATCTCGTCGAAGGTGTAGCTCGTGGACTCGATAACGTAGGTGTTCTCCTTGCCCGTGATATACGCCTCCATAGCGTGCTTCAGGTATTCCTCAAGCTCTGCGGCATCACGTATTCCGAGAACATAGAGCGTATAGTCGGAGATCTGATTGTTCTCGTTGACGATAAGAACGATCTCGTTCTGATTCTCGGGATATCTTCCGTCGACGAGGGTGTAATCCTTGGATATAGTCTGCGCATTACCCGTAAGCTCCGTCCAGCCCGTTATGCTACCCATGCTGCCCATCATGGCATTCATATTCTTGATCATCTCCATGGACGTTCCGCTCATTCCCATGTTCGAAACGAGGTCGGTCATGCCCTTGGAGCTATTCTTATATGTGCCGTCCTCCTGAAGAAGGTACATATTCATCTCAAGGGGATATGAATACTTGATATCCGAGCAGTATTTGTAGAAGTCGGGGGTGGATTCGATATATTTCTTGAATTTCGCGAGGTCGTTCTGACTTATCGATGTGGTCATGCTCGACATCATGGTTACCATTATATCGCTTGAGTAGATCTTATTGGGATCCTTGGGTGCGCCCGACGAATTGGCATTTTGCATGAGCGTCGCCATCATTGAAGAGGCGTTGATTGTGCTCTGCTGTATCTGTATCGGGTAGGAGGACATAGTGCTCTCCTCGATGGATTGGATATATGCATTTACGCCCGTGGATACGGCGAGTATCAGTGCAATTCCGATTATTCCTATCGAGCCTGCGAAGGAGGTAAGGAAGGTCCTTCCCTTCTTGGTCATGAGGTTATTGAAGGAGAGGGAGAGTGCGGTGAGGAAGGACATCGACGCCTTCTTCTTTTTGCCGTTCGATCTGCGGCTGTAATCCTGCATAAAGCCCCCGTCCTCTCTCCTGCCGTCGAATGGATCGGAGTCGTCGACGAGGTTGCCGTCACGGAGCTTGATTATTCTCGTGGAATACTGCTCCGCAAGCTCGGGATTGTGCGTTACCATGATAACGAGGCGATCCTTAGCTATTTCCTTGAGCAGGTCCATTACCTGCACGCTCGTATCGGAGTCAAGAGCGCCCGTCGGCTCATCCGCAAGGAGAATATCGGGGTTATTTATAAGTGCGCGCGCTATGGCAACTCTCTGCATCTGACCGCCCGAGAGCTGATTGGGACGCTTATGCATCTGCGTGCGAAGTCCGACCTTATCGAGTGCCTGAACTGCCCTCTTTCTTCTCTCGTTCGGAGATATACCGCTCAGCGTCAGCGCAAGCTCGACATTCGCAAGCACCGTTTGGTGAGGAATGAGGTTATAGCTCTGGAATATGAAGCCTATGGAGTGGTTTCTGTATATATCCCAATCCGCATCCTTATAGTCCCTCGTGGAAACGCCGTTTATGATGAGGTCGCCGCTCGTGTACTGATCAAGTCCTCCGATGATGTTAAGAAGCGTGGTCTTGCCGCAGCCCGACTGACCGAGTATCGACACGAACTCACTCTCTCTGAACTTGATATTTATGCCCTTGAGTGCCTCAACGGCAGATTCGTCCTTTCCGTATGTTTTTTTAATGTTTATAAGCTCTAACATTTATACACCTGCTTTTCTTTAATAGTCTTTTTTCAAAAGATGAACTTATCTCAATGTAATGATACTAAACAAACCTTAAAAATTCCTTAAAATGTTCAAATTGTTTAAAAAGAAATGTGAAAAATTGTGATAAGTAACGAAAATTACAATATGTTGATTTTAGTACTTGACTAAACCACAATATGTAGTTATAATTATAGTGTCGAATTTTAAGGAAATTTCTTTCCGAAATATAAACAGGAGTACTATTTATGAAGATAATCAAAAGAAACGGCTCCGAGGTAGTATTTGATGCAAGTAAGATAGTCGTCGCAATCACAAAGGCGAACGAGAGCGTCGTTCCGAGCGCACGAATGACCGAGGCTCAGATAAAGAGCATTGCCGAGGACGTCGAGATGGCGGCTCTTCACATGAACCGCTCGCTCAACGTCGAGGAGATTCAGGACATGGTCGAGAACCAGATAATGAATCAGCGTGCCTTTGACGTGGCAAGGCAGTACATCACATACCGCTACAACAGAGCTCTCATCAGAAAATCAAACACCACGGACGAGCAGATTCTCAGCCTCATCGAGTGCAACAACGAGGAGGTAAAGCAAGAGAATTCAAACAAAAACCCGACCGTCAACAGCGTTCAGCGCGACTATATGGCAGGCGAGGTCAGCAAGGATATCACAAAGAGGATTCTTCTTCCCTCCGATATCGTTGAGGCTCACGAGAAGGGCATCATTCACTTCCACGACTCCGATTATTTCGCTCAGCACATGCACAACTGCGATCTCGTAAATCTCGAGGATATGCTCCAGAACGGAACGGTCATAAGCGGAACCATGATCGAGAAGCCGCACAGCTTTTCTACGGCGTGCAATATTGCAACGCAGATCATCGCACAGGTAGCGTCCTGCCAATACGGTGGTCAGAGCATCAGCCTTACGCACCTTGCTCCCTTCGTTGACATCAGCCGCAAGAAGATCCGCGCATATGTCGAGGAGGAGCTCAGGAGCATTAGCCCCGACGTCAGCGATGAGGACATCTCGCGCATTACAGAGGAGAGGCTTCGCGAGGAGATACGAAGTGGCGTTCAGACCATTCAGTATCAGGTCGTAACGCTCATGACAACGAACGGACAGGCTCCCTTCGTTACCGTATTTATGTATCTTGGCGAGGCTAAGAACGAGCGTGAGAAGCAGGACCTTGCTATAATCATCGAGGAGACGCTCAAGCAGCGCTACCGCGGTGTTAAGAACGAGAAGGGTGTGTGGGTAACCCCTGCCTTCCCCAAGCTCATTTATGTGCTTGAGGAGGACAATATAGAGCCCGACAGCCCCTACTATTATCTCACCAAGCTTGCCGCTAAATGCACGGCAAAGCGCATGGTTCCCGATTACATTTCGGAAAAGATAATGCTCAAGAACAAAGTCGACAAGAACGGAGAGGGGCATTGCTACACCTGCATGGGCTGTCGCAGCTTCCTCACCCCCTATGTTGACGAAAACGGTCAGCCCAAATACTACGGGCGCTTCAATCAGGGCGTTGTAACGGTCAATCTCGTCGATGTGGGACTTTCCGCTGGCGGAGATATTGAAAAATTCTGGGAGATATTTGATGAACGCATGGAGCTCTGCCACAGAGCACTGCAATGCCGTCATGAGCGTCTCTCGGGAACGCTCTCCGACGCCGCACCCATACTCTGGCAGCACGGTGCCCTGCTCCGCCTGCCCAAGGGGGAGACGATAGACAAATATCTGCACGGCGGATATTCCACGCTCTCGCTCGGCTATGCAGGTCTGTGGGAGTGCGTGCTCTCGCTCAACGGCAAGAAGCTTACCGAACCGGAGGGTGAGGCTCTGGGGCTTGAAATAATGAGAAAGCTCAACGAATATACTGCGAAGTGGAAGGCTGAGGAGGATATCGACTATTCCCTTTACGGCACTCCGCTTGAGAGTACGACGTATAAGTTTGCAAAGTGTCTGCAGAAGCGTTTTGGAGTGATCGAGGGCATAACCGACAAGTCCTACATAACAAACAGCTATCACATTCACGTTACCGAGGAGATCGACGCCTTCAGCAAGCTCGCACTTGAAGCAAAGTTCCAGGCTCTCTCACCCGGCGGTGCTATCTCGTATGTAGAGGTGCCGAATATGCAGAACAACATCGACGCGGTGCTCACAGTGATGAGATTTATTTACGACAACATAATGTATGCCGAGCTCAACACCAAGAGCGACTACTGTCAGGTCTGCGGCTACGACGGCGAGATAGAGATCGTTGAGGATGAGGACGGAAAGCTCGTTTGGAGATGTCCAAACTGCGGTAACACTGACCAGACGAGAATGAACGTCGCGAGAAGGACCTGCGGATACATCGGCACGCAATATTGGAATCAAGGCAGAACGCAGGAGATAAAGGAGAGAGTCCTCCATCTTTGATATTGGGATGGGAGAGTTGATTATTAACATTCTATGAACTACGCATTGATCAGAGAAAACGATATTGCAAACGGTCCGGGTGTCAGAACGACGCTTTTCGTCAGCGGCTGCAGACACCACTGCCGATCATGCTTCAATCCCGAGGCGTGGGATTTCTCCTACGGCTCTCCATTCGGGCAGGACGAGATCGACAGGATCATTTCCGCCTGCTCGCAGGAGCACATAAGCGGTCTTACCCTCCTTGGCGGTGAGCCGCTTGAGCCTGAAAACAGAGGTGCTCTTGCGGAGCTTCTCAGGCAATTTCGTCAAAATCTTCCCGAAAAGAGCGTTTGGTGCTACACGGGCTTTGTATTCGAGAGCGAGCTACTGCCTGCGATCCTTGACGGCGACCACACTCTTACTGAGCTTTTGCAAAACGTCGATGTGCTCGTTGACGGGCGGTTCGTTGAGGAGCTCAAAAGCTACGCACTGATCTTTCGCGGCTCGTCAAATCAGAATATAATAGATATGAGAGCTTCCCTTGCCGAGGGCAGGCAGGTCCTGCTTGATGGCGTGTGGGAAAGGCGTGGAGGCGAGATATAACTATGGCTAAGACTGCTACTGAAAAGGTCAGAGAGCGTGTTTTCGAGCTACTCTCGAGCGATGCATCGGGACACGGCACGGATCACATTGAAAGAGTAGTGCGTCTCTCCCTGCGATTTGCTACGGCAGAGGGTGCAGACGTGGAGCTTACGGAGCTGATAGCACTTCTACACGATGTGGATGATTACAAGCTTTTTGGTGTGCAGGGCGCGGCGAGCCTTACGAACGCAAGAGCCATAATGCATGAGGCTGAAATTCCGACGGATATCAGGGAGCAGGTGCTTTCCCAAATAGCTAAAATAGGCTACAACAAGCTTCTCAGCGGTATACGCCCCACCTCACTTGAGGGAATGATAGTTTCCGACGCGGATATGTGCGATGCACTCGGCGTCAACGGCGTTATCAGAGCGTACCGTTACAGCGTAAAGGACGGAAAGCCATTTTTCGACAGAATGCACTTCCCCGTTGAGGATATGACGCCCGAGGTCTACAAAACGCACGACGCCGACAGCACGGTCTGCCATATCTTTGAGAAGATCTTGAAGCTTCGGGATCTGATGCTCACCGAGTCGGGCAGGCGCGAGGCATATCCTCGGCACGAGATCGTCGTCGATATGCTAAGACACCTGTTTGACGAGGAAAATGCTCCCGACTGGCTTGAATATCTTGAAAATTACAACTAAGAAAAAAACGTCACAAGGCGAAGCTGAGTGGCGTTTTTTATGCGTCGACACCGACTTGTTCGAGTATATCTGAACTCTCCAATGACGTTTTGTCCGACAGATAACATTATAATTATATCGAATCTTTTTTACTCCTTAAAATATCCATTGGATTTATCCCATATTTATACCAAAAGGCATTTTTAGCAGTTTCGTACAAATCGGGGTGAAAAATTTTGTGCACATTCCATCTCACAAAAAAATATTGACACCTCGTCTGCTCAGTGGTATAATCATTATATTAGAAATCCGCTGATCGGCGGAGATCGGAGGCAAATATGGAATATTTCACACTAAACAACGACGTCAAAATGCCCGTTATCGGCTACGGCGTCTATCAGGTAACAAAGGATGAGTGCGAGAGATGCGTTCTCGACGCGCTGAGTGTCGGCTACCGAATGATCGACACAGCCCAGAGTTATTTTAACGAGGAGGAGGTCGGTCTTGCCATCGAAAAGAGCGGAATTCCGCGTGAGGAGATCTTCCTTACGACAAAGGTGTGGATCGAGCACTACGGCTACGACGAGTGCCGCGCGTCCGTCCTCGAATCAATGCGAAAGCTCCGCACGGACTACCTTGATCTTTGCCTGCTACATCAGCCATTTTCGGATGTTTACGGAGCGTACCGCGCGCTTGAGGATCTCATGCAGGAGGGCAAACTGCGCGCCATCGGAATATCAAATTTCTACCCCGACAGAATGGTGGATATTGCTTCCTTTGCGCGTGTCGTGCCTGCGGTCAATCAGATCGAGCTTCACCCACACAATCAGCAGTCCGAGGCTCTGGAATGGCACAAAAAATACGGTGTTCAGCCCGAGGCATGGGCTCCGCTCGGCGAGGGGCGAGGCGGTCTGCTCCAAGATCCTTCCCTGCTCTCCATCGGCAAGAAATACGGCAAAACTCCTGCGCAGGTCATTCTTCGCTGGCATATACAGCGTGGCGTCGCGGTCATTCCGAAGTCCACGCACATTGAGAGAATGAGGGAAAATCTCGATATTCTCGATTTCTCGCTTGCCCCCGAGGATATGGACGCCATCGCACGCCTCGAAAGGGGCAAGTCCTCCTTCTTCTCGCATAGAGAGCCTGCCATGGTCGAATGGTTCTGCAAAATGGTGGAGGAAAGAAAGAAAAATAACGACTGCACCAAGGAAAAGAAAAACTGGTAAAATATTGCTCATGTGCCGCTAAATGTCGGCACGTGGGCATTTTTTTACAAAAACTCCTTTACAAATCGCAAAAAGCGTGGTATAATTACAGTGCCAAACCAACTGAATACTGATGCAAGGGCTATTTTTCTCTTTTTCAAGGGGAAAACCACCCTTTTATCGCCATACCCATATAAATTTGTAAAAATGCAAATTCCATCTGGTGTGGCATAGAGAGACTCTTGCACTTCAGTTGGTTTGGCGACTATCGGAGTTTGCGTTTTTGTGCGGTTACTTCGGTAGCCGCACTTTTATTATATTTATTTTTTTAGGAGGTCATTTTATGTATGACAATGTTGGAAGTAAACTAAAAACATTAGCACAAATAAGTGCAATTTGCGGAATTGTAGGCTCGGTAATATGCGGTTTTATAAGCGGCAATTTTTTGCTTGGGCTGCTAATCATCGTGGTAGGATCGCTGGTCAGTTGGCTATCATCACTTACGCTCTACGCCTTTGGTGAGATGCACGAGTATCTTGGAGCTATATGTGGGCATTGTAAAAACGCTACAAAGGTAGTTAGAGATAATAACAAATCATCGGCAAACACAACAAGTTTCAATGCCAAAACGAGTACAGGAAATAAAGATTCCAAAAATTATAGTGATCAAACTAAAATAACCATTTCAAGCGGCTTAACGGCTATAGGATCTGGTGCCTTCGCTCATCGCACATCACTGACGAGCGTAACTATTCCCAACAGCGTAACGAGTATAGGTAACGATGCGTTCTATAATTGCAAATCGCTGGAGGATGTTTATTATCAAGGGACTCTTGAAGATTGGTGTAAGATCAAATTTGATAACTACGGCTCCAATCCGTGTTATAATGGAGCGAATCTGTATATCAGCGGTGAACTTCTCACAAATGTGGTTGTTCCAAATAGCGTAACGAGTATAGGCAAATTTACGTTCTCTGGCTGCACCTCGTTGATGAGCGTAACTATCCCCGACAGCGTAACGAGTATAGGCTATGGGACGTTCTATAATTGCACCTCGCTGACGAGCGTAACTCTCCCTGACAGCGTAACGAGTATAAGCAGTTCTGCGTTCTATAAGTGCACCTCGCTGACGAGCGTAACTATCGGTGATAGCGTAACGAGCATAGGCGAAGATGCGTTCCGTAGTTGCACCTCGCTGACGAGCGCAACTGTACCCGACAGCGTAACGAGCATAGGCAATAGTGTGTTCTCTGGTTGTACCTCTTTGGAATACAACGAGTACGATAATGCATATTATCTCGGCAACAGCAGTAACCCTTATGTGGTTTTGGTGAAAGCTAAAAGTACTGATATAACGAGCTGCGATATTAACTCAAATACAAAATTTATTCACAGCTCTGCGTTCTATAATTGCACATCGCTGACGAGCGTAACTATCCCCGAGAGCGTAACAAGTATAGACGATGAGACGTTCCATGGTTGTACCTCGCTATCGAGCGTAACTATCCCCGACAGCATAACGAGTATAGGCCAATTTGCGTTTTATGATTGCACCTCACTGACGGAGATACACTATAACGGTACAAAAGTGCAGTGGAATTCTATTAGCAAAGACTCTTATTGGAATAGCAACACTGGAAAGTACACAGTTTACTGCACTGACGGAGAGATCGCGAAATAAAAGCATTAGTTTACTTTACTTCACAATTCAATACTATCAACAAATCAAAATACCCGAGGCGTTGCCTCGGGTATTTTGATTTGTATTTGATTTCAATCCACATCTATGTCTGTGCCCTCATGGTAGAGGCCTTTTTTATAGATCTGCGGGAAGTTATCCTTATTTATGAATCTATCGAACACGTTATGCGCGTGGAGGGTAAAGAGCAATATGCCGTAGGCAAAGCCGACGAGTGCCATAAAGATCATTACGATGAGGTAGATCCAATAGACGCTATTAAAGGTAAGCAACAGAAGGATGGGAGCGAGGGTTGCGAGAAGGATCAAGGTAGTACGCGGCAGGGACATCCAAACAAGGAAGAAGCTATTCTTCACTATTTTGAACATTCCATCGCTATAAACCGCTATACTGCAATACTGGAACATCAGAAGCATTACCGCGACTGCGACGAGGAATGCCTGCAATATGACGACGATCCAATATGCCGAGCCGAGCTTAACATTGAGGTTCAAGGTATTGACTGTATAGCTGAGTGCGCCAACGAACACCGAAAACAGGACGCCTGCGCAGATACTCTGCGGTGCGTTTTGCTTAATGCCGCGGCAAAAGTCCTTGAAAAAATGCAGTTCCTCACGCCAGACGAGGCGGCGCACGACATAGAACGCGCCCGACGCACCGACGGAAAGTATTGCAAAGGCAGGTATGAGCCAGATGTACATTCTCGTTTGAATAGTGTACAGCTCGAGCATTGCCGCATTTCCGAGGTCGCCGAGCATATATATCTCAAGCATTGACCAGAGGAAAACGAGTATTGCCGGGATCGCAAAGACCAGCATGGCAAGGCTCACCTTCAGCAATGTGGGGTATTCATTTCTAAACGCTCCGATAAAGACGTCCCTTCGGTCAAACGGTCTGTCATTTTTCAAATTACTTTCCTTCATACTTCCCTCTTTATTTAACTCAATTGCAGTGCTTACGCACTGCAATTGAGTTTATTTATAGATTATTCAGCTGCGCCGAGCGTTACGCCTGTGATCGTTGCGCGGTAACCTACGTTACATGCGATAACGATGGTAACGTCCTCGCCGACACACTCGGTGAGGTCATAGCTCATAGCGAATACCTGATTATTCTCTGCGACGTCGACCTTCGTCCAATCCGTCTGCTTGAGTACGTTTCCTGCGCTATCAAGGACGATAACGGATACCCAAGGATAGAAGAGATGGTTGGGATCTGCTGCCGCGGGATCCTTGCAGTTGTCAAGGTTCGTTATGGTTGCGGAGATATCGAGCTTGCAATTCTCGCTCGTGATATCCGTAGTCATATACATATAGGAGTTTACGCCCTGAGGATCTTCAGGATCGAAATCCTCTGCCTTCCACGGATCTGCGCCGTTGAGCTGTATTCCCTCATTTACGGTGCCTACGCCTCCGCTGATCGACCACTTTTCCTTAAGTGCTGCAGCGTCGAAGATTCTATCGGTGATCTTGGTATGGAGCATGATGCTCGTAAGACCGTCAACTCCGTTTACCTCAAGGTACTTGGGCTCGTTGCCGCCAAATTCAATTCTGTCAAGGCAGCAGTGGTAGCCCGTCTTTGTTCCGAGAATGAACACAACGGTCTGTCCGTTATACGCGGAGAGGTCGAAGGTTACAGGCATGAAGCCCTCGGTCGTAATCTGCTTGAAGGTATCAACTTCGGTGATGAGGTTGCCCTGCTCGTCGATGAGGTAGATACCGAGCTCTGCAAGCTTCGAGCCCGAGAAGTCGCCTGCGGATTCACCTGCGTGATCTGCACCGCCGTTCTGACCGAAGAAGATTCTTGCATAAGCCGTAAGGAACTGATGGTTCTCGTCGATCTTGACCTTGCCGTATATGAACGCTACCATATTGGAGTTATCACTCTTTGTATCGGCGTTGATGCAAAGTCCCTCGCTGTGCGCCTCTACCTTAGAGGTGCCTGCAAGTCCGTCGGGGCTGCGTCCGAGGTTGCCAAGCTGGGTATTATTGAGAACAAGCTGACTTGCAGGGAGAACGGTGAGTGCCTCGAGCTGGCTGGGCTTTATACCAGGCATCTCGGGGAGGTCGTTCTGAACGAGCTGGAAGTTCACGGTCGCAATGCCGTTCGTGCCGAAGGAGCGTACCGTTACGGTCTTTCTGCTCTGACCGTAGCCCTCAATATTAGCGGAGATCGTCTTTGTTCCGTGCATAGGAACGTTGGGAATCTCGTAGTCGCCGTTTGCGTCGGTTACTACCTGTACATTGCCAAGGGAGATCACTACGCCCTCAAGCTTCTTCGAGGTCAAGCCGTCAACGCTGACGTTGCCCTTGATCGTGCCGACGCCGTCAGCCATAACTATGGTGAGCGTGCAGATGCCGTTCTCATCAAAGCTATCCGCTGTAACTACAGCCTCGGTGTTAGCATATCCCTTGAGGATCGCTGTGAGTGTGAGTCCGTTGCCGTCCACGTCATTAAGAGTGAACTTGCCGTTCTCATCGGTCTCTACAAAATCCTCTTCCTCGCCGTAGTACACCTCTACCGACTCCAAGGGCTCGCCCTCGGAGTCAGTTACAAGGCCTTTTATCACGTACGTATCAGGTCCTTCCGGTGTGGGTGTGGGGCTCGGGCATGCTGTGAGAACAGATGCACAGAGCACCATGGCGATGATCAATATTAATGTTCTTTTGATGTTTCTCATTGTTTCCTCCTATTATTCGATTACGTTTGTACCGAATGCCTTGAATTCAGAGATACCGAACCAATCGTTCTTAGAGGTGCCGATGTTCTTTATCTTGACAGAGGTCGTTCTGATAGCCTCATCAAGTACAAGTGTCTGCGCCTGATTGGTCTCCTTAAGATCGCTCCACCTTATGACCGTACCGTCGGAGAACTCAAGCTCAAGCTCGGTAAGATAAGCGTCGTGCGGGAAATCTGCACGGATGAAGAGCTCGAAGTAATAAAGCTCTACTTCTCTGCCGAAGTCTATCTTGAGCCACTTATCCTCTACGCTCGCACTCTTATCAGGTCCCCAGCTCTGGTTGGGGAAGTTTCCGTGTCCACGGTTCGTGATAAAGCCGTCGAATGCGTTCGAGGGGAAGAAGTTTCCGTATCCGTCATTCTCCCATGCGCTTCCTGCAGTTATTCTGCAATCTGCACTGCCGTACTCGGCATCATAGGGATTGAGAGCGACGTTATAGGTCGCATGGAGATCCTCCTCGCTCGGAAGGAACGCGGTAATCGTGGGATGCGTATAAACGTAAGCATTGCTTCCTACTGTAAGGTTAGGAAGGATATTCTCTGCGTATTCGGGTACGGTATAGGTGAATACGCCGTCGGGGCAATACTGAAGTGAAAGCTCCATCTTAGGATTGAGATTGAACCAGATGTACTCATATCCCTTAGGAAGCGTTACAACGACCGTATCACCGGGTTCGATCTTCTTATCGAGGTAAAGGATCGCAAGATGTCTGCTCTCAACGGAGCCTATATAGTTACCGTTCTTATCGAAGTACTCTATGAGCACCTTCTTCTTAGTGAGCTGACCTGCGATATTAGCCTTATTGAGCTCGTCGATCTTGGTATAGTAATCGCGCATATTCTGACGTCTCTCAGCCTCGCCCATCTCAAGCGAGCCCCAGTTCTCGGACGCCTCATTATATGTTCCTCTGAAGGGTACGCCAAGGTCTATCCATGCGGCGATGCGGTAGATGTCCTCTTTAGTGATGGCACCGGAGGAAAGAAGTCCCTGGTGGTCATTCATGAGCATCTCGATAATGCCGCTCTGTGTTGAGCCGTGTGCGTATGCGGGAATGGTCGTAGGATCGCTCATTCCGCCTATCCAGTCGGTGATATCATTTGTGGGAGTTCCGCAATAGAAGTTGCCCTTAAGGAACGAGCCTGTAAGCACGAGGTAGGAGAGATAATAATCCACCTTATCACGGCTTGCAACTCTGATCTCATCCGTAAGTGCCACGGGCGAGGTAACAGCAGGATCTACCGTATTATTGCATGTAAGCTCGACGTACATATACGATCCGCCCATTGCATTGAGTGCGCGTGCGGTGATAGTATTTGTACCCTCATGGAGGAGTGCCTTCTGAGCCTCGGTAAGCTCAAAGTAGGTCGTACCTGTGATGTATGTTCCGCCTGCATTTACGGAGTCGATCCTTGTGCCATTAAGGAAGAGCTGAGGATCCTCGTCGTACTGCCACTTAATGAAGAATCTGCCGTTAAGCTGATCTGCGGTGAGCTCGAACTTCTGAGTCATATAGAAGCAAGCGTTGGAATCAGCACCCCATGTAATGGAGCTTCCCGAGTCGCTTCCGAATGGCTGTCTTGCCGTCGACCACGAGGGATCGAAGTCGGCACTCGTCCAGTTAATGCTCTCGCTCTTATTGGTTACGAGATATTTCCACGATGCGCTCGTTACGGTAGTTCCGATATTCTCGGAGATGCCCTGACTTCCGAGGCGGTCGTTAGCTATCTCAACATTATTATGACACGATACGCAGCTTCTGTCAAGTATGGGCTGTATTTCAGCCGCATAGCTGAAGCCCTTATAATCCGTATAAGGATCATAATCCTCGTAATCCTCGGTAGTCATCCAAAGATCCTTCTGAAGCTTTTGAACGCCCTTCTTCATAGCCATGGTAATACTACCTACGCTATTGGGAACGTTATTCTTATTCTCGTGACAGCCCACGCAGGAGAAGGTCTCACCGGGCATGAGCGTCGACCAGCTTCTCATCGACTGAATGAGCAAGCCATCCTCGTCAAGGAGCTGGAAGTATACGGGAATGTCGGACGGGCAGCTGAACATTACAGAGCCGTCCTCCTCAACGGGAACGATACCAAGCACCTGCTTTACGTCCCACGTGGAGTTTGCAGTACCTACGGGCGTTGAGGGGTCGGAGGTTCCGAAGCCGTCGGGATATGCAGAGCTATTACCTGCGGAGACTGCTCCGACAGCATAAGGTCTGTAATCAATAGCAACGACTCTGAGGTACTTAACTGTTCCGAATTCGACATCCTTCATAGTGTCGCCCTCGTATACGTTTGCAACGTAGTATGTACCTACATTGGTTGCGTAATTGACCATACTCGGTCTTACGAATGCGCGCTTTGTACGGATGGGAACTATCTGCGAGCAGGAGATCGCGCTGCCGTTAGTATTTGCTACGCAGACTATCTCGCCCGTCTTGGAATTATAGTAGTAGAGGTTGAATTTTGTTTCCTGCTTTGCACTTGCCCACGAATCGGCTCTTGCAAAGAACATTTCATTTTCGTTGATGGCAACGGGATATTTATATATCCTACCGACCTGACCGAGAGTATCGAAGCTCTCGCCTGACTCTGCCGCCTCAAACACGTAGTCAACGGGCGACTGACCGTCGCGCTCGATCGCCGTATCAATTATAGCAAGCTTACCGCCCTGTGTTACATGGTGTCCGGAGACGATGGTAAGGTACTTGCTCGATGAGCCAGGGATCGCAACGGTGTGCATTACCGTTGTGGGGTTATTGGTATTATTACCGAAAACAGCCGTCTGTCCTGTGCCGTCGGAGTTCATTGAGAAGAGCGCCTGCACGAACATCTGTGTTCTGTCGTTATAGTCCCAACGTGTATAGAGAACTCTGCCGTCCTCTGTAACTGTGGGGTATGTGGTATGAACCTGATCGTAGCCGACACGAATGATATTCGAGCCGTCTGCGTTGCAGATGTAGAGGTTGGAAACGGGTGTTTTCCAGCAGTCAACGATCTGAACCGCTCTCGAGGACGAGAACACGATCTGACCGTTTGCGAGCCACTTAGGCTCCGTATCGCTTATGCCCTGTCCGAAGGTGATCTGCTCAAGATACTCCGTTTCAAGGTCATAGGTGTAAAGATGGTAGTCATCCTGCTTATTCTGCTTCCAGCTGAAAACGACCGTCTTGCCGTCTGCAGAAACATCGGGATCTCTCACGACGCCGTTAGGAGAGTCGATGATGACCTCCTCCTCGCTCTGAAGGTTGCCCTCAAGGTCGTAGGAGAGCTTCAGCTTAAGGAGCTGAGAGCCCGGCCAGAACACGCCCTCGTTGCCCTCGCCGCCGTTGATGCCTGCGAGGTCGTCGGTAAGTCCCTCTGTATATGCGTAGAAGGATCCTGCCATGGGCTTATGGCGAGTGATGATATACTCGGATGCGTATCCGTCGATAACGTCTGCGAGCGAGCCGTAATACTGAGTTCCGCCGATGGTCTGAGTATTGAGACCTGTGGCGTTGGCATTCACTACGGAATCGGTATAGCCGTCCACGGTATTGCACGCTGAGAGTACAAGACAAAGAAGCAAGAGAGCTGAGATGGCAATGATGCCTGCTTTTTTATTCATTTTCTTCATAGCCTGCCTCCTTATTTATAGTACACGCGAAGGGGTGTAGCCAAGCTCTCGGTAGTATTGTCAGCATTGACGATAACTATCTCGTAGTAGCTTCCCTTTGCGAGGTCGTCGGGTATATCCAGATCGCACTCAAACACTGCGTAGTCGCCCTTTTCCATATTGGTAAGGACTGCAGCGACGGTTTGAGATATCTGAATTCCGTACTGATTATAAAGCTTTACTGTTACGTAAGCGTTCTTATCGGTATCCCACTGCTTACGAACCGTGATCTTATTCATTGTTCTTCCAGGAACGAGGAGAGTTACAGCGAGGTCATTTGTTCCGTCATTTCTGTCGAAGAACACCTGCTCTACTCCATAATATTCGCCCTCGGAGCCGATGGAAAGAATATAATTCGAGAGATCCTTTACCTGATCGGGTGTGATCTCATGTCCTGCGGACTGGACGAAGAAGCGAACTGCCTCCTCCATGGTAGCACAGCTGCCGTTGAAGGTATAGGGTGCTGTTCTCCAGATCTCAACGAGCGTGGGGGTATCGAAGCTTCTTGACTCCCATGTATCGTCGAGGTCGAGCGATGCGGAATCGTGCATCTGCATATCAGTGTAGTTAGGACCTGTATGGCAGGATGCGCAATTAAACTGTGCGAAGAGCTCCTTACCGCGCTGTGCGGATTCCGTCAATGTGCCGTCTCTGTTGAGATAAGGGCTCTGCGTGGGTGTGAGAGATCTAAGGTAGGAGTCGATGCAATCAAGGAGCTCCTCCTCCATCGTATTGAACTGAATGAACTGCATACCCTTACGTACTGCGATCTCAGCGGTTTCACGCGCACCGGTTATCATTTCCGGAGGTGTTCTGTGGGAGTACAGCATCGACTTTGCCTGCTTGGGGTTTCCAAGTCCGTCGTTGAGGTTATCCCAGTTAAAGCCGTCGGCTCTTGCATCGGGATGGCAGCTTGCGCAGGATTCCCACGACTGATAGCAGTAATTGCCGTCATACCAGAGTATCTCGCCGATCCTCTCGGGAGTGGGTGCACCCTGACTTCCGATCATATAGAGCTCCGTCTCGCGGTCGCCGTATTCATCGGTATCAAGTGCAATTTTTGTTATCGTACCGTCAAAGTACTGTGTGAGGTATGCATACTGCATGTCGTACTCATCAGCGAGGACTACCTCACGACTGATAGCAGTAATTGCCGTCATACCAGAGTATCTCGCCGATCCTCTCGGGAGTGGGTGCACCCTGACTTCCGATCATATAGAGCTCCGTCTCGCGGTCGCCGTATTCATCGGTATCAAGTGCAATTTTTGTTATCGTACCGTCAAAGTACTGTGTGAGGTATGCATACTGCATGTCGTACTCATCAGCGAGGACTACCTCACGGACGCCGTTACCGCCAACATTTATCCTCTCGCAGAAATCTGCGGAGAATTCCACGCGGTCGACTACCTGACTTATGCCGTAGCCGAAGCTTCCGTTCTCAACGCTCTGAAGCTTTGCGAGCATTGCGGTCTCGTCGATAACGGATATCTGTCCGAGTCCGCTTATAGCGCAAACTATCTTAGCGTTCTTACCGCTTCCTATAACGTCAATTCCCCATGGGTTGGATGCACCGTATTCAACGTTGTCGAGCAGAACGCCTGCCCAAACTCTCTCGGATACTGCGTCAACCACGGTGATTCCGTTGGTGTTGATCCAGCCGCGGTCAAGCTGGGATGTGGGGTACGTATATCTTGCGAAAAGATTGGAGATATAGATATATCTGCCGTCCGAGGAGACAGCGATATCCTTGACTCCGCCCGTACCGTTGATGAGCTCGATCCTGTTATCAACCTTATTTACCTCAGGATCGATGATGAAAAGATCCGCAGATACGCTATCGCCCGTGGCCTTTCCACTCGGAAGATGACATGCCACAAAGATCTTCCCCTGCGTAGCCGCTATTGCAATGGGCTCTCTGCCAAGACTGAGATCTATAGTCGCTACCGTAGAGGAGAGATCCTCTGTAAGTACCGTTATAGAATTGGAAAATCTATTTACGACATAGATATTTCCGTTCAGCACCAAAGCATCAGTGGGTGTATGACCGACCTCTGCCTTGGAAATGAGTGCAAGAGAGCTGTCAAAGCGATATATCTCGCCTGCAAGCTCGCCAACGAGCGCGTAGATGTTATCGCCGTTTACGTAAACTGCGTTAACAGGCTGCCCGAAGGAATAGGATCTGAGGACTGTACCCTCTGCATTGAGCTTATAAAGCTTATTGCCCGTAGCGTCGGAGACGAACATTGATTCTCCCTTGAGCGCGATGCCCGAGGGTGATATGTATTCCTCTGAGGTATGGAACACATTTACAGACTCAAAGTCCGGCTTCTCCTTAACGCACGATGTGATGACCAATGCGGACACCAGCACGAGCAGCAAGCATGAAATGCTCAAGAGAAGGTTTTTCTTGATTGTTTTTTTCATAAACACCTCCATAAAATATTCATGAATAAGAGTGCAATGCATCCTCTACTGCATTTACACCTACAAACGTGATCAAAAGGCTCACAAACGCCAATATCAGTATCGGCGCGATAGCCCGCTTGAAGGACTTGTGCTTCCTTACGTGGAAATATATCGCGTAGAGGCAGGCGGTGATGAGCGCCCAATTCTCCTTGGGGTCCCACGACCAATAATTACCCCAGCACTCATTTGCCCAGATAGCACCGAGGAACATTCCTGCGACCATGAACGGAAATGCCGTGATAACGGTCGCGTATATGGACTTCTCGGTCTCGAGCCTTGCTTCCCCGTCCTTCTTTTGGAAAAGCATTATCACCGTCTGCACGAATGCAACGGCACAGAGTGAATAAGAAAGCATATAGCACAGTATGTGCGGAATAAAGAACACCGACTGCAGAGCAGGTGCGCGATGCCATATCATCGTATTGAACATCGCAAACGATCCGATCATACAGATGCTCGCGCAGAGCGTGAAGTATGCGAATTCTATTTTTGCCCCTCTGACGAAGTGGATCAGCAGATACGCAAGCGGGAAGCAGATGCTGACGAAGGCGAGCACCTGATACATACTGATAAAGGGCACGTATCCGTTATAGATCCAGTTCGCCGCCACTACCACGCCGCAGAGCGTAAAGCCGAGCGTGGTGAGGTATCTTGCATATTTGCTTTTTTTCACAAGGAGCAGAGTCGCACCGAGCAGAATCAGCGCGGCAAGTATCATAACGATTCTCAGCCAAGTCATATCATCTGCCCTCCCTTTGCTTTTTATCAGTCGCAGGTACGGTATCGTTCTTTTCCCTTTCCCTGCGCTCCACTATCGGGTAAATGATGCATTGATAGAACGTTCCGAGCATGACAGCCACAAGTCCTGCGGTTGCGAGGGGCTCGCCGATATCGTTCTTGAACATAAGGGTTACGCGCGAGCTCATCTCGCTATATCCCATAAGGTAGATCTTAAATCCGTTTTTATATAAGGGAGCGTTGACGCGGAGCTCCTTTGTCTCCATGCTTCCGTTGCTATTATCTATAAATGTCATCTTAGCAACGTACTCCTTCACGGGCAATCTTACTGACGCTATGACACCGTCCGCAAGCGTAACGGTCTCCTTGATAGTATCTATCGTTTTTCCGTCGAGAAGATCGTCAAGCCCGATCGCTCCATAATCCTCAAAGTCATAATACCAATCGCCGTTAGCCGCTCTCTGCAGCTGTATATCCATCATTACGGCGACAGGTCCGTCATCGGTCATTTTATAGACATCGTAGACGGGATCGTAATATTTTATCTGAAATTCGTCAAGTCCAAAAGCAAATCCGAGATCGACGGTATTCCCGTCCGCATCCTCAAGATATTTATATGCCTTGGTATTATCGACCGGGACGGCAACCGTAAGCGACTGCCCAGTCAGGGTGAAAAGCAGGCTTCCGAGCAGGAACAGTACAAATCCGAGGTGGAGTATATACGAGCCGAGCCTCTTCAGTCTGAATTTTTGCCCAAATGCGGCAATTATAAGTAGAATAACGAAAATAGTCAAGACGACCGCCATTATTATATTTGCGCCCGTAAATTCAAGAGGCCATTTCCAACCGAAAAGCTGTGCTGTCGACAGGAAGACAAAGGGCACGAGTATTATCGCAAATGCGATCATCAATGGTTTAATAAATTTCATTTTATCCTCTCTTTAGGAGTCCCCAAGGGACACCCCGAGGGGTGTCCCTTTTCAGGGGAATATGGTTTATCAGTTGTAGTAAACCTGGAAGTCGGAAAGTGTAAGATCTATATTCTCGAACGTGAAGCGGATCTCGGTGTTGGAGCTATACCATCTGATATAGTCGCAGTCCTTGGAAGCGATAACGCTACCGTCAGCCGCATATACGGTGAATGTGATATAGAACTTGCCCTCGCCGTCACGATGGAGCTTAAGTCCGAACTTAGTTGCCTCTTCGAAGATGTGGTCGTAGGGCTCGCCCTCTGCATCGGTATTGTTGATGTCGAACCACTGACCGTTGCTATCAAAGCCTATCTGCGCTCTGTCGCCGCGGTTCTCTCTCTGATAACCGAATACAGGTCTTACATCATCACCAAAGAGGTTGATGCACATTACTCTGAAATCGCCGCCGGGAGTTCCCTCGTACTTGGAATTGAACACGAGCTCGAATTCCTGAACGCGGAGACCGTCGATAACGAGCTGATCCTTCTGTCCCCAGCCTGCGCCGTCGTCTATGCTTACCGTTCCGTCCTCATTGAGAACGACTCTATCCGTATAGGACTTAAGTGCTACGGATCCTGCATTGAAGTCCTGATACTGATATGTAACGGTGTCGTCGCCGACCTTGAAGCTGAGCTTGACATTGGTATACTTACCTGCCTCAAGAGCAAGTGTTGCACCGTCAACGGTCTTAGCCTCGCCGTTAAGCACGAAGCTCCACTGAACGTCAGTAGCCTCTACGCCGTCTGCGAATACTGCTGTGAACTTATCAACGCCTGCGTAATTTGTGTAGCCCTTATCAAGGATATCTACGGAAACTGCAACGTCTCTTTCAATAAGTGCGTCAACTGCATCAACGATAGCCTTTGCAGCTGCGTCGTAATCGACTGTCGTAGTGTTGTCGCTCATAAGAGCGTAGCCTGCTCTGTAAGCCTTCAGGAACTCTACGGAGTTGACATAATCAGCGGGGTTAATGCTTGCATACTTAACGAGTGCTGCGGAAAGAGCTGCTTTGGACTTGACGCTACCAGCAAGGTATGTGGTCGTGCCCTCAAGGAGCTCGTAGCGAACGTTAGCAACGTCAATACCTACGTTCTCGATGTTGATACCGACGATGAAGCCATTGCCCATTTTGCCTGCCCATTCGTTGCGATTGAACTCGATCCACTCACCGTTTACGGAGTCATAAAGTGCGTATACGAGCTGAAGCTGTTCATTTGCATTTCTATAGCAGGTAAGCTTTACTGTGAAGGTGTCGCCGACCTCAAGAAGGCCTGCCGCACCAGTCATAGCGGTTGCAACGTCCTCGAAGCCGCCGTCGCTCGACTGCTTCTTACCTGTGCCGTCCCAGTTGGTCTCAAGTCTTACAGGATTTTCATGCAAGCAGATGCAGCCGTATCCAACGTATGCCCAGTCACTGCCGAAACTGGGGCTGAGTGTATCTGCGTTGAGAAGGTGGATGGTAGCAACGTTTGCACCGCCGCCATTCTGTCTGTAAGTGATATCCATGGTTACGGAGAAGGATCCGTTAAATACGAGGTCATCGTAAAGGACCTTTCTGCCTTCCCAGTCGCCCCAGCCGATTCCTGTTACGGAGCTGAAGCCACCGTTAGTGTTATCAACGGTTACTCTATCGGGCATACCACTCTTGATATCAGCGACTATGAAGCTTACATCGCTGAGTGTGAAGGTAACGGTCTCGGACTCGAAGCCCTCGCCGCCCTTCTGAAGGGTAACGCTTATTGTGTACTTCTTGCCGTGCTCGGGAGTGAAGCTGTATGTTGCATCAGTACCAACATTCACGCCGTTTACCTTCCATGTGTAGGTAAGGTTCTTAGTCTTGCTGGATACTGTGAGGTCATACTTAGCACTCGTGCCCGTGATATATCCGTTGCCGGATACAAGTCCCTTCCAATCTATCTCGGAGAGACCTATCTTATAATCTGCGGAGCCGAGAGCCTCTGTAAGAGCTGCTGTGTAAATGCTATTAGCCGCATACTCGTCGCTGCCGTTAAGGGTATTGACGATCTCTGCGATAGCGTCGAAGTTGTAGAGGTCATCCTTCTTAAGGGTGAGACCTGTGATGCTGTATGTGATGGTATCGCCATCAACAACAGCCTTAGTAACGTCTACGTAGTTCTCAGGCTTGAACTGTGCGATAGCGGTTGCAAGGTTTGCAAGAGCCGTATCAATAGCTGCCTTCTCTGCATCTACGTCATTAAGTACCGTATTAGCGGCATTGACCTTTTCCTCGAGGTTAGCAACAACTTCCTCGATGTAGTCGGTCTTGGTGAGCTTGCCTGCTGCTTCTACTGCTGTACGAAGGTCTGCCTTGCAGTTGACCTTAGCATCAGCATTGAGGCGGAAGCCCTCAATGTCGAAGTGTGCCCACTCGGACTGGATACCGATAACAACGGGACCTGTGTAATCGGAGGATACGCGATTTCCGCTATCCTGTGTTCCGTCATTGGTAAGGAGTATATTGCCGTTCTCGTCTACGAGATATGCGGTGATATAGGATCTACCATCAATGATCTCGCGCTTTACGACGAAGGAACTCTTAGTACCGACGGATGTTGTTCCCTCGGGAAGGTCCTTATACGCCTTCTGCTCAAGGCAGGATACCTCAAGCTTGTTGTTCTGAGAGGTAATAGCTACCCAGTCGTTGATAACATCGCCGTTCGACTTATTGAAGAAGAGTGCGAAAACGTTAACGCCGTTCTGGTTATTGAAGGTAAGGTCGAAGGAGAGTGTGAAGTTACCAGAGATCGTAAGATCGCTAATTGTAGCCTTCTTACCCTTCATATCGTCCCAACCGTAGTCACCTGTAACGCTGATGCCATCGTCATTGATAGCAACGCCGGGCTTATTAGATACCCAACCTGCATTTACGAAGGTAACGGTGTATTCCTTCTCTACGGAATACTCGCCCTTTGCTGCGGTGCAGCTGATAACGTACTTACCGAACTGTGTGGGAGCGAATGTGTATGTAGCCTCGGTGGAAACATCCTTGTCGTTGACCTTCCAGCTGAAGGTTGCGCCATCAGCGCTCGTTGCGGTCATAGCGAAGCTCGGAAGCTTATTTACGAGGTACTGTACATTGTTCTCGGGAGCACCTGTTATATCAAGGGTTACCTTAGAGATGAGCTTAGCTATGATCGTCTGAGCCTTGGGAGCATAAACAGATGTGAGAGTGATAGTGGTATCTGCATTGAGAGTATCAAGCTCTGCGATAACGTCAGCGATATTCTCAAAGTTGGATGCAAGATACTGCTTGCCGCCGTAGCTGATATTGCCACCTGTGGTGTCAGCCTTAGCGATCTCTGCAGGAACGAGTGCGTTCGTAGCAGAAACGATATTAGCAACTGCCTCATTAAGAGCAGCCTGTGTTGTAGCGGTGGATGCAGCCGTCTTTGCGTTAGCAAGTGCGAGCCAGCTATCTGCCGTGTAGTCGCTCTCTACAAGAGAGATGGACATAGCAAGTGCTCTGTTGAGAGCGGTCTTGCTGATCGCCTTATCATTGATGCCTACTGCGAGATTGCTTACTGTGAAGTGAGCGTTCTCAGCCTGAATGCCAAGGTGAACGTCGCCGACGTAATCCTTGCTCATGTCCTGAGCATCGTTTACAGCGAGAACATTGCCGTAGTCATCAAGAAGGTATGCCTTAAGATAAGACTTACCCTCAACTATCGTGCGTGTTGCCATAAAGTGCATCGTGCTTCCGATAGCGACGGTGTTGGCAGGCATATCTACTGTGGGCTTTTCCTCAAGGCTTCCGCCAACTGCGACCTCGAGCTTATTATCCTGCTCGCGAATAGCTACCCAGTTAAGGATATTCTCTCCGTTACTGTTGTTAAAGAAGAGTGCCATTACGTTAGGATCGGTATTTGCCTGTGTGAATACAAGGTCAAAGTATACCGTGAAATCACCGGAGAGAACGAGGTCGGGAAGAGTTACCTTCTTGCCCTCTTCATCGCCCCAGCCAAGAGCGCCGGAAACGACAACGTCATTATCCTCTACCTTTATGGTATCCTCGAATTTCTTGTTTACAAAGTAGTCGGATTCGATGAAGGAAACTGTCCAGATCTGAACATTAGAATTGTCACCCTTGCTTACTGTGCACTTGATCACATATTCCTTGAATTCTTCAGGTGTGAAGGTGTACTCAGCAGTCGTAGCGACCTCTGTGCCGTCAAGAGTCCACGAGAAGGTTACACCGTCCTCGGATTCTGCCTTGAGCACGTAAGAGCCGAGGCTCTCAACTACCATCATCGCATTGTTCTTGAGCTCGCTCTTTACAGCAAGCCTAAGCTTTGCGTTGAGCTTTGCAAGTATGATATCGAGCTTAGGTGTATACTGAGACTTGAGTGTAACTTCAGCATCAGCATTCAGCGTCTTGAGCTCTGCTACAATATCAGCAAAGTTGTGATAATCGGATGCCTTATAGACGGTCTCGTTCCATGTGAAGGAGAGCTCGTCTGCAGCGATCTCAACCTTTCTAAGGGAGGAGACCAGCTGTGCGATCGCATCGTTGATAGCGGTGACCGCTCCGTTAACGTCCTCCTCGGACGCACCGGACGTATTCAAAACCGTTCTACCCGCTTCAACTGCAGCATCGAGCTTATTCCACGATACCGACGTGTAGTCGCCCCTTACAAGCGCTGCCGCTGTATTAAGAGCATTGGAGAGAGCTGTTTTGTCAACGCTGGGAACGATATAGTTAATGGTTACAGTCTTTACTGTATCCGTCTTACCCTCAGCACTTGCTGTTATGGTAAGGGTATATGTTCCCTCTTCCGTGGCGGTGAATTTCTGGGTTTCGCTGTCGTATGTACCGCCACTTACCGTAACTTCTACTGTTCCGTTAGTGGTATAGGTCAACGTATAGCTCTGACCGATCTCCAAATACGCCACTTCATTACTTGTTATTGTCAATTCCGTGGGGTCGGGTTCTACTGGCAAATCTGGCTTGAACAGATTTTTGATAAAGGTACATGAATTCAATGTCAGAAGCACTACCAATATCAACGCCAATAATTTGAGTTGTTTCATGTCGCATCTCCTTTTAATAATAGTTTTTTATTTCAATTACGTCTTTACCGTAATTAAAAACCTGATAATGAGCTGAATTGCTCTGTAAGGAGCATTGCATCAGCGTTGGTAACGTGATCCATAAGAACACGCTTACCGTAAGAATTACGATCCGAGGTCCAACCGACGATTCCCGTGGTGGGTATGAAGCCACCGCGCTCGTAGCTCTCATAATCGTGCTCCAAGACTCGCTTGACGTCCACAAGGTATTGAGCCGCCGTTGCATCCACCTTATAGAGGTCGAAGAAGCCCTTGAACATGATGAGGTTGAACCAGCTGAAGGTCGTGCCGCCGTCACTTCCAGGGTAGACGACATACCCCTCGCCGATGGTCGTATCGCCAAAATACCGCTTACAGTTCTCCGCCGTCCTCCTTGCCTCCTCGAGGTAATGATCCTCTCCCGTAACTGCGTAGAGGTACGCGCCGCCGCTTATCATCGCGCCACTGTTATAGCTGTATTTCTTTTTATCAATGCTTCCGTCGGCAACGGCTCTTCCGCCGTGCCAGACGTCCCTTTCGTCCTCATAGACCGTGCCTATAAGGTCGTAATAAAGGTCGTCCTCGGGATCTCTCAGCGAGTTATAGCAGAAGCTATATATGCCCCTTGCCCAGCTGAGGAATTTTTCCTCGCCCGTTATCTGATGCATCATAACGGCGAGCTTTATGAACGGAGCGTTACTGCAGGCATGGCGTGTGATATACGCCTGTCCCCAATATATACCGCCGAGCTGCGGATCGTTTCCGACGGTGTAGATATATTCGGTAAGCTCGCGTGCGATATCGAGATATTTCTGCTCGCCGTAGAGCATATAGGCATTTGCCATCTCGATGGCTGCCCATATCTGATCGTCGAACACGGAAAGCTCTCCTCTCTCGCCGAGCACGTCCGCACAGCCTCTCTCATTTCCTCTCGGAACTGCGTAGACGCTGAAGCGGCGCTTTTCTCCGTCCTTACCTGCGTGGTTATCATCTCGGTATCCCCTGTAATATTCCATAGCGTCTATCACCCTGTCGACAAGGTCCTTATATGCGCCGTGGTTTACGGCAGACATACGCACCGCCATCGCAAGGAGGGACGTCATGCTCCAAAAATCCGTAATATCCGAGGGCTTACCGCTCTCATCAAGAACGTTATACACCACAAGACCGAGGTCTGCGGTATCCTTGACGTATGAATCAAGAACGGTCTGCGCCATTACGGTTCCCTTTTGAATACCCATTGGAAACACCTCCTTTTTAGATATTAGATTATTGGTGATTGGTCGATCACTTTTCAAGCTCTGCCTTAGCCGCCTGATACTGAGCCAGAAGAAGGTAGGTCTCAGCGTGGGAGGTATGGTCAAGCAGATTCTTGCAATCGCTCTTTATCCAACCGTTTTCCCATCCTGCAAGCCATGACACGGGGATGTATCCGTCCCTGCCGTAATGCTCGTATGCATAGTCGATGGACTTCTGCACGTCATCAAGATATACGGTCTGTGTGGGATCTGCAAGGAAGAGGTCGTAGTAGCCGATGTACATTACAAGGTTGAACCACGTTGTGGTAGCAGTGGGGTACATTACGTATCCCTCTACGAAATCGTGATATCCGAAATATTCCCTGCAGCTCTCGGCGGTAGCTCTTGCGTGGTCGAGATAGGTCTCGTCGCCCGTTACGTTATACATTGCAACGCCTGCGCTGATCATAGCGCCGCTATTGTAGGTGTATTTCGTTTTATCGAAGCTATCGTTTGCAACGGGAACGCCGTTCTCGTCAAAGATAGTGCCGACGAGGTCGTAGTAAAGGTTATCGGAGGGATCGCGAAGTGTATTATACATAAAGTCGTACACGTTCGTTGCCCATGTGAAGAATTCGGTGCGTCCTGTCTCTCTGTAAAGATCGATGAGCACCTTGATGAAGGGTGCGTTACTGCAGGAGTGGCGCGAGGTGTAATCCTGTCCCCAAGTTATACCGCCGACGTTCTCCATAAATCCTACGAGGTAAACATACTCCGCAAGCTCGATGGAGGTATCGAGATACTCCTTATCGCCATAGAGCTTATAAGCGTTATAGTACTCACGTGCAATCCAGATCTGGTCATCGAACACGGAAAGAGTACCAAAAGCATTAGCCTTGAATTTGCCCCTCGTGGAGCGGTTGACTGCAAAGACGGTGAACTCACGTCCCTCACCGCCGACTCCAACGGTATTGTCGCTACGGACGCCACGGTAGTAGTCAAATGCGGAGAAGATATTCTCCATCTCGGTCTGATATCTGTTATCAGTCAGCTCGTTGCAGCGGAGCATCATACTTACAAGTCCTGTATATCTCCAGCAGTCCGACCAGTCGGACTCATTCTCAAGCTGAGGAAGGTTACGGTGCGCGTACTCGAGCTCCTCGTCAAAGAAGTCATTATAGAGCACCTTTGCCATATATTCTCCGCGGAGAAGGTTACGCTCCGCAAGGGAATTTACGTTGAAGCCCTCGCCGTTTGCGATCTCCTCGGGGGTGCAGGCGAAAAGCATCAGCGAGCCTGCCATCATTGCCAAAACCAGAACGAATGATATTATTTTTTTCATATTCAGTACCTCTCTTTTCAGCAATTAAACGATGACACGGAAAAGCTTCCAGAAGAGATCGGAGATCCACTTAGTGATCCAGCTCTGAAGCTTATAGAAGAATGTGGGGTTATTGGGCTCCTGGCTTCCCTTTTCATCAATGATGTCCTGGAAGGTCTTGCCCTTGATAAAGCGAGTAAGCTGAGGAACGTTCTCGATGGAGTAGATCGTACCCTCCGAGAAGTCCTGATAGTAATATGTAAGTCCGTCGACCTCTGCCGTCTTCTGGTCTCCGAGAGGATAACCGAGTTTTTCGGCATTTCCGAGTCCCTGCGCCGATTCATCGACTATGTTAAGGATCTCGCCGTAGATCATATAGACCTTCATATCGTCGGGATTGAGCATGAGCATCATATTGGTTCTGCCCCAAGCATTACCTGTGCCCTCACTTCCGACATACGCCTGCTTAAGATACATACTATCCCAATAGAGTATTCCCTCATGGTCGGGAATGCCGGGAATGAAGCCCTTATCAATAAGATCATAATACTTATCGTGGAACTTCTGCTGTACCTGCTCGACGGTAAGTCCCTTTCCACCGTAGAATGGGCTAGCCTCGATCGCGGGCTGAGTTATCTCGGTGCGAGTGAGCTCATCGAAATCCATCTCGAGCGCCTCAAATTTGCCACTCTCTTCATTATATCTGACGCCTGCGCGGACGAGGAGGTCGCCGTTCTCAGGCATAAAGAGGAGTCCCTGTGCAAATGCCTGCGCAGTTCCCTTCATACCCTCAAGCTCATAATCGAACGGATCGGATATGGGCTCCATAAGGCTTCCTGCCTTAGCCTCCTTATAGAAGTTGAAGAATTCGCCCGAGATCATAAACGCCTCGTCCTTAAGGAACGAATACGCTATGGTCGTAACGTGAACTCTGGGGCTCTCGAAGCCGTATTCGCTATCTCCGTCATAGAAGTCGAGCTTTATGACAGATCCGTCCCAGACGCTGAGCATATCAGTGGGAATACCGCAGTTATAGCCCTTTTCGCAGAGTCTTGCGTACTCTGCGTATATTTTCTGCAATGCGTAATTTGCATCGTATGCAACGCTTGTGCCGTATTTATTATTGAGCTTGCTCCAGACAGCCTGAACGTCATATCCTGCTTGTCTGTTGATTATGAAGCTCTCCATATCGACAAAGTGCTTGCGACCGTTGGAGTCGATATTCATACCGCCCACGTCGCGCTTATTGGAATAGCGTCCGTCAGCCGTTTTTTCGGCGTAAACGTAGCCATACTCGTAATTCTGGCAAACGGTCTTGCCGTCCGCAAGAGTTATGAGCTCACCCACAACACTTCCGTATTCCTCTCTATAGGGAGTGAGTGCCGCGACCGCCTCGCCCTCTGCAAATGCAGGGAGTGCGGACATCGGAACGATCATCCACGTAAGGAGGACCAGCAGTGCCGTAAGTCTTTTTGTCATTTTTTGTACCTTACTCATTAATTACTCCTTTATACCTGCGAAGGTTACTGTATTCATAAAATACTTCTGAAGGAATGCAAATATCAGGAGGGACGGGAGCATTATGATCAGAGATCCTGCCATGATAGCGCCGTAGTCCGTTTCATATATTTGCTGATACTGACCTAAGATGAGGGACAGCACCGAGACATCGCCCGATATCAAGACCACGCTCGGCCACAGATACGAGTTCCAATACGAGTTGAACGTAATGATGCCAAGGGTGATAAGTCCCGAGGATACCTGCGGAAGATAGATCTGCCAGAATATTCTGAACTCGCTCGCTCCGTCCACTCTTGCCGCCTCACCGAGTGCTGCGGGCACGCCGTGGAAGAACTGTCTCATAAAGAATATACCGTAAACGCCTATCGCACCGGGCAGGATGACTGCAAGCACAGTTCCTATAAAGCCCGAGCCGCCATTTCCCAATATATCGTTTCCACCTACGAGGGGAAACTTAGCCAGCACGTAATACTGAGGAAGCAGGGTTACTATACTCGGTATCATAAGGGAAAGTATCATTATTCTGAAGATTATCTTTCTGCCCCTGAACCTGAGCTTTGAGAATGAATATCCTGCCATGCTTCCAAAGAAAAGGTTGGTAAACATACCCACAGCAGTGATTATTATCGTATTTCCGAGTGCGGAAAAGAAATTATCCTGCTTTGAGAAGAATTCCGTAAAGTTATCAAAGGTTATCTCATTGGGAACGAAGGAGATCGGTATTCTCATAGACTCCATCAGAGGTCTGATGGCTGTGATTATCGACCAATAGAACGGCAGCAGCATTATGACTGCAAATGCCGCCATCAGCAGATATATGAGCACCCTTCTCACGATCCCTGCGACCTGCATTGAGAGAGGAAGCGTCGATTTTTTCTTAGTTATATTCATACTCTTCCCTCTCAATCATTATTGTCGTTTATTTTGTCCTGAATGTGGTTATTGATCGAGGTTATGATCATTATAACTACGAAGAGGACGACCGCCATTGCGTTGGCAAGTCCGCTTCTGTTACTGTCAAACGACATGAAGTAGATCTGGAATACGGGTGTAGCCGTTCCCGAGCCGCCTCCTGTCATTATCTTTACCTGATCATAAAGCTGGAATGCGCCGATCATACTCATCATGACCACGAAGAACGTCGCCTGACCGATCTGCGGCAGGGTTATGTTCTTAAACAGGTGCCATTTGTTTGCACCGTCGACCTTAGCAGCCTCGATTATATCGGGAGAAACGCCCTGAAGCGCGGCAAGATAGATTATCATATTGCCGCCTATCGCGCCCCACACATTGACTATCGCGATGCACGCCATCGCAACTCCCTCCGTGCCGAGCCAATCGAGCGGTGCGCCGCCGAACCACGAGAGTACCTGATTCATAAGTCCGTAGTCAGCCGCATTGAAGATGAACTGGAACACGAAGGATGCCGCAACGCCGCTGGTAACAGAGGGGAGATAGTACATTATTCTGAACATCTTAGCCCCTCTGATCTTCTGATTTACCAGCACCGCAAAAAGCAAGGATATCACTACCACGAGCGGAACATACAGTGCCACGTAGTAGAGCACGTTTCCGAACGATTCTCTAAACGTTGACAGTCCCTTAGCGGTAAAGATCTCTATGTAGTTCTCAAATCCTACCCACTCGATCTTGCTCAAATTCCTCTGGCTGTAATCGCAGAAGGAAAAGTATATAGCCATCAATACAGGAAGTAAAACAAACAGGCAGAAAAATATTAATGCCGGAGTTATGAAGAGATACGCGGTCCGCTCCTGCTTGCGCTGTACCTCAGTCAGCTTTTTTCTCTTTCGCATTGTTTTATCCTCCTAAATGCTCTTATTTTTTATAAACCTCAAGAAGGTTATCCGTCTGCTCCTCGATGGTAGCAAGGATGCTCTGTCTTCTATCAGAGTCGTTAGCGCCCTTGCAGAAGCTTGCAACGTAGCTGTTGAAAACGTTGACCTGAACGTCCTTCCAACCGGGTACGCTGGGACGTGTTGTATAGGTATCTGCGTAAGGAACTGTATCCTTAAGCACCTTATTATTCGTGATTATGGGGTTAGTATGTGTCGACTTAAGTGCGGGAACCGTGCTGCTTATTTCAGACCACTTGAGCATATTCTCTTCATTGTATACCCAGTCCTGAATGAAATCCCAGCAACGCTCTACCTTTGCTTCCCAAGCCTCGTCCATATTCTTCTCGTATATGGGCTTCGGAATAGCAAGACCGTATCCGCCGAGCACGCCTCTGTTAGCGCCACCCTCACCGGGGTACTTGGGCTGGGGCATATATCTTACGTTAACATTGCTTGCATATTTCTGAAGGTAAGAGATGAAGTATGTGGGGCGGTAGTACATAGCGAGCTGTCCCTGAACGAACGCCATCTCGCTGACGTAGCCCTCTGTGTAGGTGTTATTATAGAGCTTATGGAAGTAATCAAGAAGATCCTCGCCCTTTTTATTGTTGACGGAGGTATTGCCCTGAGCGTCGAAGAAGTCGCCACCGGTGGAAACGTAGTTGTGATAGAAGAACTCGTTGACATCCTTGCCGTCAAAGCCGCTCTTTACCTCAACATTCGTTCCTGCTACCTGATACTTAAGTCCCTTAAGCTTTGTAGCGGTATCAAGCAGGTCATCCCATGTCCAGTCAAGTCTGTCGGAGCCGTCATCGTTCCAGAAGCAGGTGATGGGAGCGTCGGGATTCTGCTCGTTGTATGCGTTAACGATATCCATATTGACGTATACGCCCCACATATCGAGGTCGAGGGGCAAGCCGTACTGTATACCGAGGTAGTTCATCTCGTTATACGCGGTGGAGTTGAACTTGGATGCGTCGATGCCGTCCCTTGCGATGTACTCGTCAAGAGGAAGAAGGACCTCATCGTATGCGTATGAGGGGGTGTTGAAGCGGTCCCAGATCATAAGGTCAGGACCTGTGTTGGTGTTCATTGCACCCGCGAAGGTCTGCTCAAAGTCGGTGATGATCTTGAGCTCGATCGTAAGTCCCTGATCGTTGTTCTTGTTGTACCACTCGATGAACGCCTTGAGGTTCTCAGCGTCCGTACCAGTCCACTGACCGCCTGCCCAGAGGAGGATGGTGTTCTCGTCCCTACCGTTATTGGGAGAGGGGCATCCGCTCAGAACGAGCGTCATTGAAAGGCACATAGCCACGATGGCTACCAAGCTAATGATTTTCTTAAACATTTTCATAATCTCCTTTTATATTTTTATTGAAAATATTATTGGTCTGTGATCACAAGATCCATAATGAATATTGCGTAAAGCGTATTCGCCCATGCGAACCATTCGCGCGTGAATTCATAGGGATCGTTTACATTGAAGCCCTCGTGCATAAGGAGGGTATCTGCGGTGGTTGCTTTAAGCGTACGGCGTATTCGGTCTATCTCATCTCTGTCGAGAGAGGTGAGTGCCTGAATTATCAGAGCGATATGCCACACATAATCCGCAGGGGTATGTGGGCTGCCGACGCCGCTTGCGTATTCACCGCTGTAATAGAAGGGGTTTTGCTTACTGAGGACTGCCCTGCGTGTTCTGAGATATATCGGATCGTCCTTCTCACAATAATCGAGATAAGGAAGCGACATAAGGCTCGGAACGTTCGCGTCGTCCATAAAGCTGACTCCGCCGAGTCCGTCGACCTCATATGCGTACACATCACCGTCATCGGTATGGATGATACCGTATTTCGCGATACCGTCGTCGATCTCCGAGGTCAGCTTCAGCGCGATATCCTTCAGGGGATCGTCGATGCCTGCTGTGACGATATTCTGAATGAGTGTCTTAAGCGTTACCGAGGCGAACATATTTGCAGGCACGAGATAGTGGTATTTGCACCTATCGTCGCTCGGTCTGAACGCCGACCAGACCATGCCCGTATATGCTGTTTTTGCACCCCTACCTCCGTTCTCGAGTGTATCGTGGGCAAATTCACCAACACGAGCAAACGAGTATGTAGAGCGCTCGTCGTGATGCTGCTCCGTTATCATGGTGTCGAGCATGACTCCGTATGCACGGAAGAAGAGCTCGTCAAAGACGCCTGCATCCTGCGTATAGCGGTAATACTTATTTATCAGCCAGAGAGGATATATGAGCGAGTCGAGCTCGTACTTCCTTTCCCAGACATGATCGTTATTGACCGTTATATCCTTGTGCCCCATGCCGTTTGCCGTTTTATTGAAGGCGTTTGCATAAGGATCTATCAGAATGCATTTGAGCTGTCTTGTTATCAGGGAGCGAATGAGCGCTCGTACGTCGGGATCCTCGCCTGCAAGTCTGACGTAGTGGCTGACCTGCACGCTGCTGTCGCGAAGCCACATTGCGGGGATATCTCCCGTTTTGATGAATGCATCGCCTCCGTCGTCCTCGACCGTGGTCTCGAGCGTGCTCAAGTAGCATCTCCTGAACATCTCTCTTTCGATGGGATCATGCAGAAGTCCTGCCATCCTATCGACGTAGCTGTAAAGCTTTTCGTATTTCACCTGTGAACATCTCCTCCTGTTCTATACTATATGGTAAGGCTCTTAAAACCGTTTTTCTGCCGATGAAAACACATCACATCGGAGCATTGGAGTCTGCTCATTCACCGCCATTTTGCGGCTTATCGGTGCGGCTTCGTGTTTTTTCGACGGAAAACCGTTTTTCCAAAAGCCAATAATAATAGCATTTGCTCCGCTATGGGGTAATGCCATTATTTGTTTTTCAATTAGATCAGATCATTTCGGCATCGGTCATTCTGCCGTCTGCCACTTATTGTTCTTTACGGAATATCCGACGACTATCTCACTCTCGACGAGGGCACATTGCGGTGTCTTTATGTCATTAAGTTGATCGACGAGCATCTCCACCGCAGTTTTACCGAGCAAGGTATAATCCTGTCTTGCGTAGCTGAGGGGCGGATCGAACGTTCCGTTATCAAGTGCGCGTCCGAGCGAGAACACCGAGACGTCATATCCGATTCTAAGATCCTTTTCCGCCGAGATACTATATATCTGCTGTGCCACGATATCATCGCAGGTGATGAACACCGAGTCCTTATCTATTATCGAGCGTATATAAGCGTCATTATTTGGATCGACGAATATCCTGCGCGATATCACGCGGTCATTCATATTGATACCGTTCTCCATGCAGGCCTCGTAGAAGCCTCTGTATCTATCCTGAGAGATGGTCATCTCCCCTTCACTATTTATAAGGTAGATATTTTTAAGTTTTGTAAGCTCGATCAGCTTGAGGGCGGTATTTTTAGTCAAGGTCATATTGTCGACGTCGACGTAATTGATCTTCTCTGCATTTTCAGGTCTGCCGAGCACGACAAAGTTGATATGCTGTGAGTCGATCTGGGAGATACGCTCATCGTGAAGACAGGGGCTCATCATTATCGCGCCGTCGATCGGTGCGCAACCCCTTCGGAGTGTATCAAGAAGCGTTTCCCTATCGGAGTTATAATAAATAAGTAAGGAATATCCGTGCATGGACGCCTCCTTTACGCAGGAGACGATGAGATTTTTATATATCTTCTTATTGATATCGTCACTGCTCTCAAGAAGCAGGGCGAGTATATTTGATTTTTTACTTGAAAGCGTTGATGCGTAAAAATTGGGATGGTAATCGAGCTCCTCGCAAGCGCGGAGCACCTTTTCTCTCAACTCGTCGCTCACGAACTTCTTGCCCGTAAGAACGTTTGAGACCGTTGACTTAGCGACGCCTGCGCGGGCTGCCACGTCAACGATATTCACAGCATCCTTCAATCTCGTATCCTTCATTTTATTCTATCTATCCTATCTGTTTTTTATTACGTTCTTTTTATAAAGCTCTATCAGCTCATCCGCATAGACAAGCTCTATATGGTCGCCGAGCCTTGAAACGAGGTAGTCAACAGCGGCGACAGGAACGCTCCACGGATGTATATTGATAACGGAATAGCCACTCGCATCATTTGGAGAGGGGGTGAGTGCATTTATTCTTTCGACAAATGCGTCCATCCATTCCTTCGTGATCTTACGGGGATCTCCGCTATGGTGCCAATAGGAATATCTGACGGATATAAAGGGCTTGCCGCACGCCTCGAACACCATTCCCGCTCCGCTCTCGTAGTGGTCGGGATCAAGCTCCCAGACGCCGCCTCTGATGCCGTCAAATCTTGCGTAATACGAGAGCCTCTTTTCGACATTCTGTGCGTCCTGCACAAGGCTTATATCATCAAGCATACACACAACATCAAGATCGGAGTCTGCCATAGCCTCGGCGGTCTGCCTTGTAAATTCATCCAGATGCTCCATCGGATATGCGAGCAGATTTGCGTACCCTATTCCCGAGACGCCCGTGATGAAGTAGTCCATCTTGCGCGTATCGAATATCCTCTTTGCCACGGTCGGCGAGAGCCTTGCAAGGGACGGCGAGAGCGTCCAAGTCATTTTATAATCAGAGTTGCTTCTCTGCCTCTGTCCGAAGGCGCTCGTGGTGGTGAAATCCCTCTCGAGCCATTGAATATTATCGCCGTCGCTCACGACAAGAGCAACATAGTGCTTGCCCTCGCGTATCTCGCTCCTTTTTATGCTCTGTCTTACTGTGCAGGAGCACTGACCGAGATAGCTGTGATTTGAAGACCAATCCATCGGTATAACATAGTCGCCGTAGGTCGATATATCCTTGACGAACAATATCTCGTCGTCAGTCCAGCCGTACACGGGTATATTTTTATCAAGACAGCTCAAGATGTGCCGTCTAAGCTCCCTGCCCTCATCGGTCTGATCGGTATAGACGCACGCCCAGCGGTTACATATTGAAAAATCCCTGAGCACGAGGTGGAAATTGCCCTCGCGCACCACCTGATGCACAAGAGCCGTGTGTGAGAGACGGTGTTCCACCGCATCAAAGACGATACGCTGACGCTCCGACGCGCTCCCGCGGACCTCTGCAAGATCACAGACGGTCTTGATGCCGAGCTTGTTCACTCTGTCAATAAGACTTCTCGGAACGCCGAGCAGATCATAAGCGGCGGAGATGGTTGCCGCCATATTTATGGAAATGTCGTTGCAGTCGAGATCGTAGCAGACTGCGCCGTCAAATTCCTTCATATTTATATAAATAAGCTCCCAGAGATCTATGGGTGCGAATTCCTCGTCGAGATAATCCATATAATTATCTACATCCACGTATACCTTAACGCCCCTCCTGTTCAGAATACCCTGAACGAAAGGAGCAAGAGCTCTCTCATCCTCACTCATTGAGGACCAGTTGAGCAAATTGACCATAAAGCCTCCAGCAGAAAGACAAGTTTTTTATATATTATATACCTTTATTCACAAAAACGCAATAGTTTTTGTGCGACTTTCTCATAAAAAACCATTTTTCTGCCTTTTGCACAAAAATACAATTATTTTTTTGTTAGAAATGATAATTCGAGTCTTGGTGATCAAAAAAATTTGAAAGAAAGTTGCAAAAAATGATAAAAAACTATTTACAAATCGAAATGTTTGTGCTAAAATGTAATAAAAAAAACGGTTTTTTCATAAAGGAGATTAACCATGGAAAAAAGAATCGTACATTTGATTTCAGGAACGCACTGGGACCGTGAATGGCGTCACACCGCCGAGCAGAGCAAGCTCCGTCTCGCCGATCTCATGGACAACATTATCGACATTCTTGAAAACAAGCCCAACTATCAATGCTTCTGCGTTGACGGAGGCACGATAGTTCTCGAGGACTACTTCACGATCCGCCCCGAAAACAGAGATCGCGTAAGGAAGCTCATCGAGGACAAGAAGATGATCATCGTAAACTGGTACACCCTTCCCGAGACCAACACCGTTGCTCCCGAGGCCCTCATTCGTAACCTCATCGTAGGACACAGAATGGCTAAGGATTTCGGAGGCGGAATGAAGTCGGGATACACTGCTACCTCTTACGGTCAGCCCTCTCAGCTTCCTCAGCTCTACCGTGGCTTCGGTATTGAGAATGCTATATTCTACCGCGGCACGAACAAGCATGTTCTCACTCCCCTTTTCGACTGGGAGGGTGCGGACGGAAGCACACTCACCACGCTGCGAACCTTTGACGAGGTAACGCGCACAAACTGGTTCTTCTACGTTCACGGACCCGCAGTTCTCGGAAAGGGACAGAAGGACCTTACATACACCTACAATCCCAAGCAGCTTCCTGCTCACATGGCTGACCTCAAGTCCTACGAGAAGGCGTTCACGCTCCTTCATGAGGATTTTGACTACATCCATGATGAGAAGGTCCTCAAGAAATCCCTTGATGATCTTCTTGAACAGGCAGAGCCCTACAAGATCGGCAATGACATCCTCGCTCTCAACATGGAGGACAACGACGAGCCTTACAGATATCTGCCCGAGCTCGTTGACGATATGAACGCGGTATATCCCGACGTTGAGATCGTTCAGGAGAGCATGGATGACTATATGGCTAAGATCTCTGCAAACAAGGATTACAAGAGAGCAAAGCATCACGGTGAGCTTCGCTACACAACGATGGAGCATAACAATTTCAATGCCCTTCTCGGTGCTACTCACTCCTCGAGAATAAAGATCAAGCTCTACAACGATGACGTTGAGAACAATCTTATCAATCTCGCAGAGCCCCTCGCATCCTATGCGGACATCTACGGCAAGAGATATCCCACCACGAACATAAACAGAGCGTGGGAGGCACTTCTCAAGAATCACGCTCACGACAGCATCTGCGGTGCGGCAGTCGACCGCGCTCACGAGGATATGATGTACAACTTCTCGATCGCAAAGACGGTCGCTGAGGAGTGCACGAACAGAAGTGTTATCAGCCTCTCCGGCAAGATAGACACGCTCACGAGCTTCAAGCCCAACGATTACAGTCTCACTCTCTTTAACACGCTTCCCTATGCAAGGGACGAGGTCATTGAGGTCGTAGTCGATACCCCCAGATACAAGACTCAGATGGGCGACATCGGTCTTGGTGGCTCGAGCCAGCTTGACGATTTCTACGATATCGTGGACGAGGATGGCAACAAGCTTGAGTACGTTGAGATTTCTAAGGACGATATCTCCATCGGCGTTGAGCGTGAGCTTGACACCAAGGCTATAAAGTTCGATGCAAAGCGTCGCCATATTCTTGTTAAGGTCTCCGTTCCTCAGAGCGGATACAGAACGATCGCGGTAAGAATGCGCGAGGCTGAATACGCCTTCCATCCTGAGATCATGGACAACAGAAAGCTCATCGCTCGCGAGGGCGGTACTCTCGAGAACGAGTATCTCAAGGTAACAGTTCTTCCCAACGGAACATTCAATATGCTCGACAAGACCACGGGCAGAGTTATGACTAACATGCACTACTTCACCGACAGCGGCGAGGTAGGAAGTGCGCATATCTCCAATATTCCCCGTAGAAATACTATATACACATCTCATGGCGCAGTGGCAAACATCACGATGCTCGAGAGTAACACTCTCCGCGGCAGCTTCAGGATCGACCTTAAGATGGTCCTTCCCGCAGCAGCTACTATCGACGGTCATGACAGAACGCGCGAGATGAAGGAGCTTCCCATATCTACAACTCTTACTCTTGAGAAGGGCTGCAAGTATCTTAAGATACACACCAAGCTCACGAATGAGATCAGGGATCACAAGCTCACCGTTCACTTCCCCTCCGGCATCTCGGGTGCAGACCTTGTTGACGCGGAGAGCGCATGGGATGTTGCAACACGCACGATCAAATGGCGCGATCACAAGGACAATGCAGAGGCATTCCCTGCATTCCAGCCCATGCAGAACTTCGTTGACGTCTCCGACGGCAAGGACGGTCTCGCTATAATGACCAAGGGACTTCGTGAGTACGAGATCTGCGATGACGAGGAAAGAACGGTTAAGATCACACTCATACGCACTCAGCGCGCTTACATGACGGCTAACAACAATATGACCGTTGAGGAGCTTGACAAGTACACAGGTCAGCACAGCTTCGGCACGCTCGAGTACGAGTACGCAGTATATCCTCACGAGGGCAAGTGGAACGAGGCGGACGTTATCAATCACGCATACGCCTTCAAGGTTCCCGTAAAGGCAGTTCAGGGCGTTCCCCACAGTGGAGAGCTTCCTGCAAGCGCAAGCTTCTTCACTGTAAATCAGGAGAAGAAGGTGCTTATTTCCGCACTTAAGCAGGCAGAGGACGGTGACGGCAAGATCCTCAGAGTTTGGAACACCACGGGTGACGATCTCCTCCTTAACATCGGCACAATACTTCCCGTAGTATCCGTCGAGAGAGTAAAGCTTGACGAATCCGATCCTCAGCCTGTTGAATTCGCAAACGGCGAGTTCTCCATCGACCTTCGTCCTCACAAAATTGAAACATTCAGGATCAGAACGAAATGAGCAAATTTATCATACCCAATTTAGGCTGCTTCGACGAGACCTGCGGTCTCAAGAATATCAAAAAATGCAGCGACGGTATATTCTCCGAGGGAGTAAACGGTGTAAAAGCCGTTTACTCGACGGGAGACGGCAAGGTGGAATTCATCTGCTTTGAGGATTCCACTCTCTGCTACGTACTCTCCGCCATGGGCTATACCGCATATTATCCCCTCCGCAAGACCGAGCTGAAGAAGCCCGTCAAGGCGGTGCTTATGGATCTTGACGGAACGAGCGTAAGAAGCGAGGAATTCTGGATATGGATAATTCAGAAGACGATCTCTTCCCTTACCGAGAATCCCGATTTCTGCTTTGAGGAGGCGGACCTTCCCCACGTTTCGGGACATTCCGTTTCCGAGCATCTTCAGTACTGCATAAACAAGTACTGCCCCGATAAAAAGCTTGAGGACGCCCGTGATCTCTACTTCCAGCATACTCATTACGAGATGAATGAAATAATGGAGGGCAGAGGCAAGGAAGGTGCGTTCACTCCCTCGCCCGGACTCAAGAAATTCCTTTACAGGCTCAAGGAGAACGGCATCAAGATCGGTCTCGTTACGAGCGGTCTTTATGAGAAGGCATGGCCCGAGATACTGTCTGCGTTCAACACGCTCGAAATGGGAGATCCCAAGGAGTTCTATGACGCATCCATTTCCGCAGGCTTCCCTCTCCGCAAGGGCTCCGTCGGTACTCTCGGCGAGCTTTCCCCGAAGCCCCATCCGTGGCTCTATGCTGAGACCTGCTCGGTAGGCCTTGGTATCCCAATCGAGGACAGCGCGTATGTCGTCGGTATTGAGGACAGCGGTGCGGGCGTTTGCAGTATTCGACTTGCAGGCTACAATACCATAGGCTTTGCAGGCGGAAACATCGAGAGCAGTGGCACAAAGGCACTTTGCGACCACTATGCTGACACCTTCGATGAGATCTGGGAATACATAAAATAACCATAACAAAAAATCCCTTCCACGGCTGTGGAAGGGATTTTTTGATTTTTGTAGATTATTTTTTATATTTGAGCGTTCCGTCATCAAGAAGCCTTATAAAGAGTCCTCCCTGCACCGTTCTGTTTCTGAATCCTATATGATATCCCGAAACGGTATCATACCAGTCGGACATCGGTATCCTGTCGGGCGTGCGGTCATAAAAGTCCCAAAGTGGGGCTATCATCCTCTCAAAATCCTCCTCACGCGGAGCAAGAGATGCCGTCCAAACGAGCCAGTCGGACTTTGTCTGATCGCATCGTGAATCGAGCGGAAGTCCGTACTCGTTCATATTTGCAAGAGAATGTGCCGTCTCGCTCTCATATATCTCGCTCGGGAAGAGCTCCGTTCCCCAGAGCTTGTCCCAGATCATATTATATTTCATAGAGCGACTGCCATCAATATCAAAGGCGAGCCTGTACGAACCATCAGCGTTCGCGGCACGCTCCACCCACGAGCGAGCCATATCCCTCGCTGCAGACGCATAGCTATCCGCCTCTTCATCCTCTCCGAGCATATCGCATATTATCGACATGCCCATAACGCCCATTATCGCCTTGAGCGAAAGGTTGCAGTTATGTGCAAGATGCCCTGCAAAATCGTCCGTGCAGAGCTGATCCTCAGGATCGTTGCCGTATCTCATAAGATATCTTGCCCAGCCCTTAAGGACGTCAAGATGCTCACGCGCAAATTCCGCATTTCCATCTGCGAGGGCAATATTTGCCTCCGTTATGATCATATTTCCACTCTCCTCAACGGGCATCTGATCCTCATATTTAAAGCATCCGTGCTCGCCGTCGTAGCCGTATACCTGTCCGAGAAGGAGAGGATACTGACCGACGTCATGAGGAGCAAAATCATACGGCCACTTGCCCGAGCCCACGTATTTATATATAGGTCTGAGCATAGCCTTAAGAAGCTCGGGGGAATATTTTATAAACAATGGAGATGAGGGGTACATAACGTCGACCGTTGCCGCACATCCGTTGGAAAAGCACTCCTTGGATACGAGGACGGGCTGACCGTCTTCGTCTACGACCAGCTTGTGAGCCGCAAGGACCTGCCTGTAAGCGAGTGAGAGGAGCTCTGCGTATTCTTCGCCGCCCAGTGCCTGAGCCTCGCGAGAGAGAGAATTTGCAAAGCCGTCGCACCTTTCACGCACGCTCTCATATTCACGAGCCGCCTCACTTATCGCCTCCTCGATACTCTTCCTCGAGAGATGCCAATATGCTCTCAGGGGAGTACCGAAATAATTTATAGAATCAATATCATCGTAGGCAAAGAGGAAGAGCTTTTCCTCTCCGTCCTCTGCGCTCACTGTGAGCGCAGGACATTCACCGCCCGAATGCATCAGATATTCGTCAGCACTTCCCTCACCTGCCGCGCAGAGATAGAAATATCCCCAGTCGATCCTCGTGTCATCTCCGCTCTTGTTCAAAGGCTCCTGCACGGAATTCCCGATTCTGAAGCCGCAGATGCCGTCTATATCAGTCTCCTCAAAGGTAACAGGCGACTGATGATGCCTGTCAAGGCAGATCCACTTTTCCGCAGCAACGCGAACCGATATCTCTTTTACAGACTCATCTACCTTCTCCACTCTCACGCTCATATATGAAACAGGTCTTGAGAGCGTGTAGAGATCGTCGGGAAGCAGGGGCGAGGTAAAGCGCACCGAGAGCCTAACGAGGCTGTTCTCAAAGGTATAGTAGGTTGAAAGAGCGTCCGCATCCCTTGATGTCTGCTTTATCTTTTTCGAATCCCTCTCGTAGCCGAGGAAATTGTAGGCAACGCCGTCCACTATGACTGCACCACGTATAGAATGTGGTGTCCCTGTCCAGTGGAGGGTGTGGGAATAGTTGAGTTCATCGCTGGCAGACCATACCGAAAAATAGGGATCGACCGTAATAAGCGGTGTTGCAGGGGGACGTAGTTTCATGTGTTCTCCTCTCTCACTTGCCGATAACTGCTATCTCGGAAAGTGAATAGATATATTCTGTATTGATCGTTATCTTGATCTTAGACACGGTGATCTCCTCGTAAAGAGTTGCACTTATGGCGTTTCCTACCGCCATGTATTCCCTTCTCGTGTCTATATATTTGCCGTCGAGCCTTATATCGGTGATATAGCTGCCGTCGTCAAATTCTATCTTCTCCACCCCTCTGAGCAGAGATGAATAATCGCTTCCGCAGTAGAACATTATAGCCTTCACCTGCCTCGGCGAATCAAAGGTTATCGTGATAGTGGTCTTGCCGCTGTCAAAATAAACATCCGTCTTTTCGGCGTTTTTGAAATATACGCCGATACCGCCGTCAGTCAGCAGTTTTCTCTGATCCGCATCAATGGCGGTGCAGGAGAGCTTCGCGTCGGAGGCGATATTCTTATATCCCGAGATGACCTCGGGCTTCGGCTGAGGAGTTACGGTCGAGCCGTTTATGTACATCGAGCCGTCCTTCCTAAATCCGTAGGTGTCCAAGCAGAACGTTCTGACGTTTCCTGCATCCTTGATATTATAATGCTTGTGATATACTACGTAGCTCTGTGAACCGATATTTATGAACATATGATGTCCCGTTCCCGAAACGTAGTCCCACTCCTTTGACTGATCCTTCAGTTTCTCGCTACCGAGGAGCATGCTGTCCTCAGGCTTGTAGAATCCGCTGAGAGGGCTGTTGGAAACAGCATAGCCAACGCCGTAATATTTTGACGTGTAGCTGTTCGCAGAATATGTGAGATAATATTTTCCATCATGCTTTACCATAAAGGGGCCCTCGTTCCAGTTACCCTGTACTGCCTCCCACTCGCGGCGCTCGTCAGATGTCATATCGGCGTATCCCACGCGTGTGAGCTGGACTGCCTCGCAGCCCTCCTTGATAGTGTAAGGATTCTCAAGCTCAACGCCCCATATCGTGCTGACGCCGCCAACCTGATCCTTTGCAAAATAGTAATAGAGTGAGCCGTCGTCGTCTACAAAGACGCTACCGTCTATCGTAGGAAATTCAAAAATAAATCTCGCCTGCGAGGGTGTGTTATCCTCGTCAATATAGTTCGTAAAGGGGCCTCTCGGTGAGTCAGCCACCGCAACGCTGCAATGCAGAGGAGCGGAGCCGTCGGATGCGGCAGAGTAATAAAGCCAGTATCTGCCGTTTATCTTGTGCATCTCGGGCGCCCAGAGCCTACTGTGACACCAGTCCTCGTTAGTCGGCTCAAAGCAAGTGCCGCCGAGCTCCCATTCCGTAAGATCGCTCGATATGTAATAGTCAAATCTCGAGCCTCCCGTTGTTCCGTAAAGATAGAAAAGCCCTTCCTCCTCCTCGTAATAGAGGTAGGGGTCGCCAAGTATCGGAGCGCTGCCGAAATTGGCAACAGCATTCTGATAATAAAGAGAATTTATACCGTTTGCATCGTATCCGAGCTCGCTCGGGGTGGTAGGTGCGGGATCGTCAACGTCCGTGGGATCATCGAAGCATGCGCCGAGTGTGAGCACTGAACTGAGCGCAAATGCAAGAGTAAATATTTTTGCTACCGTTTTGAAATATTTTTTCATACCTGAGCCTCCATGCTTTTTGCTTTTTATTTTTTATTTTGTTTGTTTTATTATTTATTCTCTGCCTTGTATAGCAGAAGATGGTCAGTCCATAAGGAGCGCCGCCGCACCGAGAAGTCCTGCACTGTTTTCAAGGCTCGCTATGCGGATCGGAACGCGCGGTCCCTTATCTCCGCCGTAAAGCTCCGCGTCAAACTGCTTCTGAAGCGGCACTATAAGTCTATCTCCCTGAGCACAGACGCCTCCGCCGAGCAGAATGACCTCGGGGCGGAATATATTTGCGTAATTTACAAGTGCGGATGCAAGGTAGCCTATATAGTTGTCAATGACCTCTCTCGCATATACGTCGGTATCATAGTAATCAAAGGGAGTTTTGCCGTTTACAGCGTCCACAGCGCCTATCTCCCACATCTTGCAGTCGGGGTGAGCAAGCATGGCACGTCTTGTGTCACGTATGAGCGCGGTAGCCGAGGAATATGCCTCGACGCATCCGCGTCTGCCACAGGTGCAAGGCTCTCCACCGCGTGTGATGACGGTATGACCAAGCTCTGCGCCTGCGCCCTTATTTCCCTCCATGAGCACGCCGTCAATGACGACTCCGCCGCCGACACCCGTGCCGAGGGTTACCATTACTGCGCTGTTACATCCCTTTGCCGCTCCGAATTTTACCTCACCGAGTGCGGCGACGTTTGCATCGTTTGCAACCTTGACCTTAACTCCGCCGAGCAAGCGTGAGACCTCGTCGGTGATCATAAAATCGCTCCAACCGAGGTTATTTGAATATATAACGTTACCGCTACCGCTGTCTATCATTCCGGGGCATCCTATGCCTACGCCCTCGACGTCGGAAGCGGAGAGGTTGCATCTCTCAAGCAAAATCTTTGCAAGGCGTGCGATATTTCCTGCGACGACGCCAGCTCCGCCCTCGGACTCTGTTGGGATCTTATCGGAGACGATGATCTCGCCCCTATCGTCGACGATGCCGCCCTTGATGAACGTACCGCCGAGGTCTATTCCTATGTAATATTTACGTACTGTGGTCATAATTCCGAAAAATTCTCCTTCCATATCGGTATTGTTATCCCCTGCCGAAATGAAAACGCTATCTCCGCGGTGTATCTCAACTCCGTCGATGCTTCCCTCGCCTCCAAGGCAGGTAAAGCATTTGAAGCTTCTTCTGTCGGGCTCGAGTATTCTCCTACCGCTGACCTCTACGAGCGTGGCAGTGAAAAATCTGCTGATCCCCTTAAGAATACCCTCTCTTGTTTTGACATCGAGCGACCTCGGAATGAGCCTCTCAGTATTCGTAACATCGAGAGCCTTTTCAACGTGGAGCTCCCTCTCCTTGCCGTCAGCACCCCTTCTGCCGTAGTCATAAACGCGGTAGGTGATATTGCTGTTCTGTTGTATCTCGCAGATAAGACAGCCCTCGCAGATTGCGTGTATCGTGCCTGCGGGGATAAAGTAGCACTCGCCTGCGTGCACGGGGATAAATTGCAGGCGATCGGTCAGAGTGTGCGTCCTTATCGCGTCCTCAAGCTCCGCTCGTGTAATGCTCTCCTTAAAGCCGAGATATATCCCTGCGCCCTCCTCGGCGTCAACGATATACCACATCTCGGTCTTGCCGAGGCTGTTCTCATGCTTCAAGGCGTACTCATCATTCGGGTGCACCTGCACGGATAACTTGGCATTTGCGTCAATGAGCTTGACGAGCACAGGAAAGAACGGAAATCCCTTGCAGTTCTCTCCGAGATCCGCCTCCGTTACCGCGTCGGGGAGCGGCGTTCCGTCGGCAAGGCGGCTCACTCCGTCCTTGTGGAAGGAAAGCTCCCACGTCTCCGCCAAGGGATCTGCGTCGGTCTGCTTTCCGTAATATTTCTTCAATCTGTCTCCGCCCCAGATTATGCTCTTGCAGGCAGGATAAAGCTTTACTGTATTCATAAAAATTTCCTCCATTCGTAGGTCTGATATAATTATATCACAAACCTTGATTTTTTCAAGAGATATTTAGAAAAAACGCTTCGTTTGTGGCTGTTTTCTTGCGTTTTCTTCGTTTTTTTCTTTGTTTTTTCGATGCTTGCCTTGACTTATTCAAATTCCCCCCCATCGTCGCCTATCATGACGGTGATCTTGTCGGTGATATTCCTCCTTGCAAAGCGTAAAAAATACCAATATTGAGTTGGTAAGGATCAATATATACCCCTATTTCCACGGAGAATTTTCGTGGAGATGGGGTGTCTTTATTTTTCGACGAATGTTTACATTTTATATCATTAAAATGGAAAATGTTAAAAATAGAACCATATTTTTCTAAAAATCGTTGTTTTTCGAGGATAAAAACAAATAATCCTCGACACGCCTTCTGTGATATGATAATAGTACCGATCAAAAACAAAGGAGGAACAGATATGGATTTTACATTGATCGAACAGCAGGAGAGGGGCGCTAACTGCTACAAGCTTATGCGCGCCACATTTTACCGCTCTCACTACGTGATAATAGTGCAGAGCAAGCACGATTTTGCGTGTGCATCGTTTCAGTCGGAGCGTGCGGAGGCACTTGAGCTATTCCGCATGATCTCGGAGAGCGATACCGAGCCGTACACGCTCGCAGACATAATTTCCGACCGTGAAAAGTCGCGGGAGCTGTCAAAAATCATGTAGGGATATCAAATTTGCTCGGAAAATATAAAATTATCCTATTGACTTTGTGGCAAATTGCTGATATAATCACTCTTGGAACATAATTCATAGCTCGGAGGAAACCATGAGTAGAATATATATAAACGACGGCTGGCTCTTTGCTCCACAGTTCAAGGAGGGGTATCTTAACGGCGAGGTTGACGGGGATATGACGCATGTCAGACTTCCCCACACCGTAAAGGAGCTTCCCTACAACTATTTTTCTGAAGAGGAATATCAGACTCTTTCCACCTATGTAAGGGTGATAAATGTCCCTGACGAGTGGAAGGGCAAGCGCATCATACTCACCTTTGAGGGTGCGGCGCATTTTGCGGAGGTCTTTCTCAACGGTCATAGGATCGGCGAGCATCGCTCGGGCTACACCGCATTCAGCATCGAGCTGACGGAGCATCTCAATATCGGTGAGAGCAATATCCTTACTGTAAGGCTCGATTCCCGTGAGACGCTCAACCAGCCTCCCTTCGGTAACGTCATAGACTATATGACCTACGGAGGAATTTACAGAGATGTATATCTCGATATCAAGGAGAGCGTATATATTTCCGATGTATTCGTAAAGCCCGAGGTTACGGGCAAGATCGCAAGTGATGTAACCCTCAGCGGTGCTATTCCCGAGGGACTTGTCATACAGCAGACGGCGACCTTTGAGGACGAGGAGACTCTCGTGGTCAAGAAGGGCGTATATTCAAATACCGTTTCCCTTCACGGCTTCGTGAAGAACGTAAAGCTCTGGACACTGACGTCCCCGAGACTCTACGAGGTAGTAACCGAGATATATCTCGATGAGAGGCTCATTGACTCGCACAGAGTCCGCGTCGGCTTCAGGAGTGCGCAGTTCAAAGAGGACGGCTTCTACCTCAACGGAAGAAAGACGAGGATCCGCGGACTCAATCGCCATCAGAGCTACCCCTACGTGGGCTATGCTATGCCTCAGTCGATGCAGGAGCTCGATGCGGACATACTTAAGCATGAGCTCGGACTAAATGCCGTGAGAACGTCGCACTATCCGCAGTCCCAATACTTCATCGACCGCTGTGATGAGATCGGACTTCTCGTATTTACCGAGATCCCGGGCTGGCAGCATATAGGTGTCGGCGAGTGGAGAGTTCAGACGGTAAAGAACGTTGAGGAGATGATACTTCAGTACCGCAATCACCCCTCTATAATCCTCTGGGGCGTTCGTATCAACGAGTCGCAGGACGACGACGAGCTTTACACTCGCACGAACGAGCTTGCTCACAGGCTCGATCCCACTCGTCAGACGGGCGGTGTGCGCTGCATAAAAAAGAGCAGTCTGCTTGAGGATGTTTACACCTACAATGATTTCGTATATGACGGCAAGGGCATCGGCTGTAATCCCAAGGAAAGGATCACGCCCGATGTGTCGAAGCCTTATCTCGTAACGGAAAATAACGGACACATGTTCCCCACCAAGAGCTTTGACTCTGAGGAGCACAGGCTCGAGCATGCTCTAAGACACGCCAAGGTGCTCGATTCTATCGCATCCCACGATGATATTTCGGGAAGCTTTGCATGGTGTATGTTCGATTACAACACGCACAAGGACTTTGGAAGCGGAGACAGGATCTGCTACCACGGAGTATTGGATATGTTCAGAAACCACAAGCTCGCATCGGCGGTATATTCCTCACAGGAGGACGGCAATACAGTGCTGGAGGTCAGCTCGAGCATGGATATCGGAGAGCATCCTGCAGGCGTCAAGGGAGAGATCTGGGTATTCACCAACGCGGACAGCGTGAGAATGTACAAGAACGATGTTCTTATCAAGGAATATCCATCCCACAACGAGCATTTCCCGAATCTCGAGCACAGTCCGATACTTATTGACGATTATGTTGGCGATCTCCTCGAAAAGAACGAGGGATTTTCGCAAAAGAAGGCAACAGCGGTCGCGGAGGTGCTCAATTATATGGCACTTCACGGCTACTCTCACCCCACCCCCGAGCTCAAGGCTATGTTCTCTCGGTGCGTGATGCTTCACAGTATGAATGAAAAGAAGATCACGGAGCTGTACGGCAAGTACATTGGCGACTGGGGCGGTGCAAGCACGGTATATCGCTTTGAGGCGATACGCGGCGGCAAGGTCGCAAGGACGGTCGTAAAGCAAACGATGTCCTCGATGGCCCTTGAGGCTATTCCCTCCTCCACGGTCCTTAGTGAGCGTACATCCTACGATGTTGCGGAGGTAAGGCTCAGAGCGGTCGACGAGAACGGAAATCTGCTTCCCTTCTGCGGTGAGCCCATTATGATAAGCGTTGACGGTCCGCTTGAGATAATAGGCCCCGATCTCACCTCACTCAGAGGCGGAATGGGTGGCTTCTATGTAAAGACCGTAGGCACTAAGGGACGTGCCATGGTAACAGTATTCTCGCCTGCGTTTGAAACCGTCAGGCTTGAATTCAGGATCAAATGATCCTTCTTAGAATAAAAAGTGCCCCTCGGTTCATCCGAGGGGGCACTTTTTATTTGGAATGTTATTTATTTTATGCTCTTTCCGTCGGAAAATGCTCTGCCGACACGCTCACCTATCACGTTATAGAGGTGGTTACAGCCGTCGTAGCAGATGGGTGCGAGGCTTGCGAGGTCGACCTTGCCGTTCCCGTCGAGCACGCGCTCGTCGGCGCTGATGTTCACTATCTGACCGATACAGATGCCGTCCTCATTGAACTTCACGAGCTTACACTCGAGTGCAAGCGGAAGCTCGTCAATAAGGGGTGCGCAGATGTGCTCGCTCCTTATTGCATGGAAGCCCGCACGCTCGAATTTATCGGGCACGTCGTTTGCGGAGACGAGTCCGACGTAATCGCACGGCACTACCGTGTCCGCAGTTGCGAAGCTTATGGTGAAGCCGCTGTTTCTCTTTATATTCTCAGTAGTTTTATGGTCATGTGCGAGGCAGACCATTACCTGATCCGTATCGTATATACCTCCCCACGCAGCGTTCATAGCGTTGGGTGTGCCGTCCTCACTATACGTTCCGATGATGAGCACGGGACACGGATAGAGCCATGTTTTTGCTCCAAGATTCTTTCTCATATGTATATTACCTCCAAAAATATTTTATGATCAACAGCTATGCGGGAGTTAGTTGGGATCTCTCGGCATTATGATCATTGCAATGACATAAGCGATCACGGCACTACCGCCCATAAAAAGCAACGCTACCGCTGCAAGACGGACAAGTGTGGGATCAATATTGAAATATTCCGCGATCCCCGCGCACACGCCGTCGATCATCTTATTCTTGCTTGATTTGTAAAGCCTTTTTTCCATAATTATTTCCTCCTTGTAGATCATTCCTCAATAAATTCAAATATCTGTGTCCAAACGGTCGGATCCTGCTCGGTCATTCTGCGCCAGTCGAGGCGTGAGATGAATTCGCGCTTCTGCTCATCAGTAGAGAGCATTCCTCGCTTTATTAATCGTTTACGCTCCTTTGCATATTCGCCGAGATATCTCACAGCGTCCGCGGTGTAGTTCGGGTTATGCCCCTTGCCTCTCTCCAAAATGAATTTTATGCGGTCGCACGTGGCGTACCGTTCGTGCAAAGCGTCATAGCTGTATTGCTTCTTGCAGACGGGATCGTCAGCGGAATATATCAGCAATGCTTTGACGTCGGAGTTTCCCAGCGTCCGCAGGGCGTCGATATCGACAAGACTCGGGTTCGCCTCACGCTCAAGACGCATGATCGCCGATCTGTAAATGGCAAGAGGCCCCGAAAAATAGGACCTGACGAGCCGTTCGACTGAGGCAAAGCCGCTGATGGCGACTATCTTCTCCACCTCGGGGTGGAGGGACGGTATATTGAGAGTTGAGAAGCCTCCCCAGCTATGTCCGATAACGGTGATGCGCATTTCCTTCAGCTGTGGGAGCGTTCCGAGCGCGCGCAGGCAGTCGTCAAGGTCGCAGAGAGATTGCGCCATGCCGTGTGTGCTCTCTCCGCCCGACTCCATGCATCCCGTGTGATCATACGCAAGGACGAGGTAGCCGTGGGAGCAAAGAAGCTCTATCTCCCTCATATAGGAGCGGTGTCCGCCGCCGAAGCCGTGGTCGAACACTATAAGCCTGCCGTCATGCTTACGCTTATCGGGATATTGGTAAAAATAGCCCTTGAGCGTATGCCCCTGCGAGGAGGCGAACTCGTACGGTACGGCGCAAAGTCCGCAGAAATCCTCTGCGGAGAAATAATATGCCGTTCCGTCGCCGTCGCATCTGACGAACGCAAGGTCTTTGTATATATTAAGTATCTTATCCTCGAAGATCATATTTTTGTTTTTCCTTATTGATATTTTCCTGTATATGATATTTTACCACAGCACACTGGATTTTTCAACACGTTTTATCATATTTTTTTGATATTTTCAAAATTTTTGGCAAGATTTTTCTGCGTTATGCACTAAAATTTGCGGTGTATTTTAACTATTTTCAACAAAAAAATATTAAAATCAAAAAAAGTCTTTATTTATTGATCCTTTAGTGGTATAATATATTGTTGGAACTATATTTCCAAAAAAAATTAAAAATGGAGAATGTTATGAAGAATTTTAACAAGCTTCTTGCTCTGCTCCTCGTACTGCTTCTCATGCTGCAGTCCACGGCGCTCACGATATTCGCAGTTGAGCCCGTTGACACAGGCGTTGGCAGCTCTTACGCGGCAAGCAGCACGCCAAGCTCCTATTCCAAGCAGTACAACTCGGGAAAGAGGGGCGTTATCGCAACTACACTTAACGGCACGAGCGCCGCATCGTATTATACGAGCGGTTATGATTTTGACACACTCTCTGCACTCAGCTCATCCGCACTTCTCAGCTCGCTTCGTACACTTATGACGAGCACACACAAAAAGAAATCCACCTATAGCGATTGCAGCAACATGGCTAAGAATACCGACTGTGAGAACGAGAACGGAAAGGTGCTCCTTCTCTACACGTCCGTTACCTCTACCTCGGGCGGCAATTGGAATAAGGAACACGTTTGGCCCAAGTCCCTCGGTGGCTTCGAGACGAGTGGTCCCGGTGCAGATCTTCACCATATCAGACCTACCGATAACAAGGTGAACAGCACAAGAAGTAATCTTAAATACGGAAACGTCAGCGGTGGCAAGCAGGCGATCGGCGGAAATGCCGCATCGGGTACGCTCGGCGGCTATTACGGAAGCTATTTTGAGCCTCTTGACAACGTTAAAGGCGACGTAGCAAGAATCTGCCTTTACATATATGTAAGATACGGCGGAGAGTACAACAAGTGCTCATCCATAACAAATGTATTCCAGAGCGTTGACGTGCTCCTCGAATGGTGCGAGCTCGATCCCGTTGACACGTGGGAGCTTGGCAGAAACGAGGTCGTCGGCGCATATCAGGGCAACAGAAACGTATTTATCGACTATCCCGAGTACGCATGGCTCATCTTCGGCCGTGATGTTCCCGAGGATATGTCCACTCCCTCCGGTGAGGCAAGCAACGGCATCCTCGGCGGCGGCACGGGCAGCGATATCGGCGGTTCCGGTACAGGTTCGGGTACAGGTACAGGTACAGGTACAGGTACAGGTACAGGTACAGGTACAGGTACAGGTACGGGCACAGGCTCCGGTTCTGGATCCAGCTCGGGCACGACCTCCGGCGCAACCCTTGTAACCTCTCCCAAGACTGGTACGGCTTACAAATTCGGTATGAATCAAACACAGGCAGGCGGAATATACTACCTTGCAGGCGGTATGGATTCCAAGAATTCCTTCTACCTTGCCACCACAAGCGATATCTCATCCGCTATTGATGTTTACCTCGAGAGCGCGAGCGGCGGATATTATCTTTACACGCTCAACGGCTCTAAGAAGAGCTACATAAACTCCGTTGCCGTGACAGGCTCGGACGGAAATCCCCACGTAAATGCAGTATACGCATCCTCCCCTGTGAGCGTATACACCTTTGACACCAAGCTCGGCACACTCGTTACCGAGATTGACGGCAAGACATACGCTATCGGAACGAGAAACGACAAATCCTACACGACGGCAGGTCCTGTTGATGTATCCAAGGATCCCTTCGTATGCAAGCTCTACGCCGTCAGCACAACGGTCACTCCCGTCGATCCCGTTGATCCCGTTGATCCCGTTGATCCCGTTGTCCCCAGCGAAGCTAAGGATATACTCGATGCGGCGTACGGTCTTGCGAGCGGTGCAAGCCTTGACGGCACTTACACGCTCACAGGCGTAATAACCGCTCTTGACAGCTACAACAATCCCACGATCGTTGTTGGTAATTACACGAGCCAGCCCATGTACTGCTACAGGCTCTCAGACGATCGCTTTGAGATCGGCGCAACGATAACCGTTACGGGTAGCATAAAGAACTACAACGGACTTGTTGAGATGTTCAACTGCACGCTCGATGCATTTACTGCTCCCTCGGCAAATCCCGATACACCCGATAATCCCGATACTCCCGATAATCCCGATACTCCCACAGATGCTGCAGTAGCGGAATTCAAGGGTATCGTAGGTTCTCTTAGCGGACTCAAGGGCACTCAGCTCTACTCCGAGCTCTGCGCGGCACTTTCGGCATACTCAAATCTCACCGACGCTCAGAAGGAGCAGGTAACCTCGCAGTACACCACGCTTCTTACAGCAATTCGCACTTATAACAATGTAGTCGAGTCGGTAAGCTCCGATGTACAGAGCACGGTCGAGACTCTTACAGGATACACTCAGGTATCGGTATCGGCACTCTACTTTGCCGTATATCAGCTCTTCGGCAAAAGGTATATCTAAAAAAGGAGGAAGATAAATATGAATAAGAACGTAAAAATACTTTCCATAGCATTGATATTGACCTGCCTTTTCTGCTTCACCTCCTGCGAGCTTTTCGGAAGGAACACCGAGCTTGACAAGCTCTCCGAGCTTATTGGATCTCAGGTCTCCGATTATACCGTTAAGGTGAGCGTTACCTCGAGCAACGGTCTTACCTCCACCGAGGAATATACCGTCCGCGAGACAAATGGCACGCGCACAGTAAGCTACAGGATCGAAAAGCTCAACGGCTTTACCGTCAGCGGCGACACCGTTACTCCTCCCGAGGAGTTCAAGACGGTTAGCACGGGCACTCTCACGGGTGCTGACGCTCTCTCGCCCAAGTTCGATCTTCCGAGCTTCAATTTCTCCGCAGATGTAATAAAGAACGTCCAAGTAGCCGAGACTGCTCCCCTGCAGCTCATGGCAACCCTCTCCTCTCTTGAGGGCTTTATGGGCAAGGCACTCAGCGGAAGTAATGCAACGCTGACTGTGGTATATACCAGCTCTGCGATCAACTCGATAAGTGTAAGCTACACGACGGATACAGGAAATGCTTGTACCGTAGTCTACACATTCAACTAATAACAAGCAACAAAAAAGCATCCGCCCTCGGGCGGATGTTTTTTTATAATTTTAAGATATATTCTGCTCCGTGGTCGTGAAGCCATTTCCTTCTTGATCTGTAATCGGGGATATACCTTTCAACCTCCGCCCAGAATGTGGGCGAGTGGTCCATGTGCTTGATATGGGATAACTCGTGCACCACCACGTAGTCAAGTATCTCCTGCGGCATAAGTGCGAGTAATGCATTGAAGCTCAGATTTCCTCGCTGAGAGCAACTGCCGAAGCGTGTTTTTTGAAGCCCTATATTGATCCTTCCATATCTCACGCCCATAACGCTTGCAAAATGCTCGACTCTCGGGACTATCAGCATCTCTGCGCGGTCCATGAGGTCATCCT
>CAYPRM010000004.1:0-68991 GCA_964413365.1 uncultured Lachnospiraceae bacterium
TTTCAAAACTGTTATAATGATATCGTGCCGTGTGCATAAAAATATTTTGGAGGATATTATGTCAACTCAAGAAAAGCAAAAAAGCACCCGTAAGTTCGGCATACTTGACAAGATCTCGTATGCAGCGGGCGACTTCGGCTGCAACATGAGCTTTGCTCTCAAGGGCACAGTTCAGACCTTCTGGATCGTGTATATGTATATGGAGACGGGGCTCTTCGCGGCTCTCCTGCTCCTCGTACAGATATGGGATGCCATCAATGATCCCCTCGTCGGTATCATTATCGACAGAGATAGGGGAAATTACAAGAACGCCTTTTTCAGAAGGCTCGGCAAGTTCAAATCCTATATTTTCGTAGGCGCGTGCGGACTCCTTTTCGGCGGAGCTATCGTTTTCTTCCCCCTTCCCGAGCCTATCAGAATAAGTCAGGAAATGGGTAGTGTTATCCTGAAATCTGCAGTATTCGTGCTCGCATACGTCATTTGGGACGCGTGCTACACGGTCGCAAACGTTCCCTACGGCTCGATGCTCTCCCTCGTAACTGAGGATAAGGGCGAGCAGGCTCAGCTCTCCACATGGCGCTCCATCGGCTCGATGGTCGGCGGTATGGTTCCCGGTATCATCCTTCCCATGCTTATCTGGCAGGACGTTACCTATGACGGCACGGGCATGGTTCCTGGCGTTGAGGGTACATTCCATAACAATCCCCTTAACAATACTCCCTATGTAAATGGCGACAACATCATCAACCCCGAGACGGGAAGCAAATTCCAGATACTTCTCGGTAACAGAGTATTTGTCGCGGCTCTCATCATGGGCGTGCTTGGATTTATCGCATTTGTGTTCATGATCAAGTTCCTTAACATTCGTGTTGACGAGAACACCGTAAAGGCGAGCGATGAAAATGATAAGGTAAATATCTTCAAGAGCTTCGGCGACTTCATGAAGAACAGACCTGCTATCGGTGTTACCGTTGCGGCTATGGGTATGTTCCTCGGTATGCAGGCGGCGTCCACGGCTAACCAGATCATGTTCGTTACCTACTTCGGTAAGGGCGAGATGAGCGGTGTGGTTCAGATAATCGGCTTCCTTCCGATGTTCCTCTTCATTCCGTTTATCAAGAAGCTTGTCAATAGATTCGGTAAGAAAGAGGTTACTGCTGTCGGTAGCATCGTTACACTCGTTGGAAGTGCGCTTATGTTCGTATTCCCCATGATCCCCGATAAGAATATCGCGCTCATCGCTTATATCGGTGCGCTCGTTATATTCGGTCTCGGCATGGGTGCTTCGACCTGCGTTTCTTGGGCAATGATCAGTGATTCCATCGACTACGGCGAGTGGAAGACGGGCAAGAAGGAATCGGGCACTATCTACTCGATCCACTCCTTCTTCCGTAAGCTCGCACAGGGCGTTGGCCCCAGCGCGGCTATACTTGTTATGGGATGGCTCGGATATAACTCCGACCTCGGCGTAACGGGACAGACTGCGGCGACCGCACACAATATGTGCTGGGTAGTTGCAGGTCTCTACTGCGTGAGTGCAATAATGCAGTTCGTCGGTGTCGTTCTTATCTATAACATTGATAAGAAGACGCTTGAGAAGATGAACGGTGAGCTTCTTGCAAGACACAACGCTGAATGATCTTAAATCTTAAATAAATAAAAACCAGAACCGCCCTCGGGCTGTTCTGGTTTTTTTTATTGTGTGAATTTCGTCCAAGGAAATGCGTCGCGCGGCGGCTCGCACTCGAATGAATATGTGCGTCCGCGGTAGGCAAATGAGAGGGAGACTGCCCAGAGGGCGATGCTCTCCGCCTTTATCCTGCTACCGTACTTGCCGTCGCCGATGATGGGCATACCGCGGCTTGCAAGCTGAACACGTATCTGATGAAATCTGCCCGTGTGGAGGCGGACGCGGAGCAGGGAAATGCCCGCACCGTCGTGCTCCGAGCGTTCAAGAAGCTCGTAATCAAGCAGGGCGGGCTGTGCGCCCCTGCGCTCCGTGCTGACGATGAACGCCTTTCTCTGCGTGCCGTCGCGGAGTATGAGATCCCTCATCTCGCCACGCTCGCACGCAGGCGCACCGCTGACTGCGGCAAGGTAGGTCTTTTCAAAATCCCCCCTCTCCGCAATTATGCGCGACAGCTCCGATGCGGCACGGCGCGTTCTTGCGAACACGATGAGACCTCCCGTAACACGGTCGAGCCTATGCACGGGGTACAGCTCGCCACTCTCGCCACGTGAGATCAGCTCCCGAGAGAGCAGGGTGAGCATATCCGCAGATCCCGACTGATCGGGTTGGGAGGGAACGCCCTGCGGCTTTACGCAGACGGCAATATCACGGTCGAGATGGAGTATTTTTATCTCCACGCTTCACTTACCCTCGTACACGGAGCGTGAGAGAACGTAGATCTGGCGCTCGTTTCTGTATATCTCATCATAATCAAGCCCGTAGCCCACGACGAACTCGTCGGGTATCTCGAAGCAGCAGTAGTCGGGCGTGAAGTCGACCTTGCGGCGTGAGGGCTTGTCGAGGAGCGTGCAGGTCTTGATCGACTTGGGCTGACGTGAGGATAAGAGCCTTGTGAGATACGATAGCGTATTTCCGCTGTCAACTATGTCCTCGACGATAAGGACGTTCTTTCCGTTGATTGTTTTGTCGAGGTCCTTGAGCATCTTGACCTCACCCGAGCTTGTAGTGCCTGCGCCGTAGCTCGATATTGCCATGAAATCCATCGAGAGGGGCAGATCCACCTCACGTGTCAGGTCAGAGAAGAAATGTATCGAGCCCTTGAGTATGCAGACAAAGAGCACCTCCTGCCCTGCGTAGTCCGCGGTGATCTGTGCGGCTACCTCCTTTATTCTTGCGGCTATCTCGTTCTCCGAGATAAGAACCCTTTCAAAATCCTTTTTCATAAGATCCTCCGAATATCCTCCGCTTGCACGGAAAAAATACGTATTTATTGTACCATATATTTTTCGCATTTGCAAGAGAAAATCGCAAAAAAGATGAATGTGCGAGCCGTACTGCAAAAATTTTCAATAAAACTTAACGATACAATTCGTCAATCCACTTGACAAGTGCCCGTCGGCGTGTTAAAATAAAATGAAGAAATTTGTGTTATTTTTGTTATTTTTATTTTAATTTTTGAAAGGATCACAAATGAAAGTAGGATTTATATCCCTCGGATGTCCCAAAAATCAGCTTGATACGGAGGTAATGCTCCACGAGCTTCTCAGTGCAGGCTATGAGATCACTGCGGACGAGACCGAGGCGGATGTCGTTGTCATAAACACCTGCGGATTTATAGAGTCCGCGAAAAAGGAAGCGATAGATAACATTCTTGACGTCGCGTGGCTCAAGGAGAACAGAGATCTGCGCGCTATCGTCGTAACGGGCTGTCTTGCGGAGCGTTACAGGGGCGAGATAATGAAGGAGATGCCCGAGGTCGATGCGGTGCTCGGCGTTGGAAGCATACATAATATCGTCGAGGCGGTGGGAGCCGTACTCGAGGGCAAGAAATATACGAGCTTTGAGGACAAGGATTGCGTGCGTCTTGGCGGCGACAGAGTTCTCACCACGCCCGAATACGCCGCGTACCTCAAGATCGCGGAGGGCTGTGATAACAGGTGCACGTATTGCGCCATTCCCTATATCCGCGGACGCTTCCGCTCAAGACCTATGGAGGATATCATAAGGGAGGCAAAGGAGCTTGAGGGGCTTGGAGTCAAGGAGCTTACGCTTGTTGCACAGGATACCACACGCTACGGTCAGGATATATACGGGAGGTACAGCCTTGCGGAGCTTCTTCACAGGCTTACGGAGGAGACGAATATCCCGTGGCTCAGGATACTCTACTGCTACCCCGACAAGATCACCGATGAGCTGATCGAGGAGATGAAGAGCAACGATAGAGTTCTCAAATATATCGATCTTCCGATGCAGCATATTTCCGACGGTGTGCTCAAGAGAATGAACCGCCACGGCGGTGCAGAGCTTATCAGAAGCGTCGTTGCAAGGCTCAGGGAGGAGATCCCCAACGTCGTTATCAGAACGACCTTTATCGTTGGATTCCCGGGGGAGACGGACGAGGACTTTGCCGAGCTATGCGACTTTGTGAATGAGCAGAGGTTTGAGCACGTGGGCGTGTTTACATACTCGCGCGAGGAGGGGACTCCCGCTTACAGAATGGAACAGGTCGATGAGCAGGTGAAGCTCGACCGCTACGATATAATAATGCGTGATCAGCTCGGTATAAATGAAGAAAATAACGAGAAAAAGCTCGGTACGACCGTCCGTGTCCTCTGCGAGGGCTACGATGCTGTCGGCGAGGTCTACTACGGACGAAGTGCCGCAGATGCTCCCGATGTCGACGGTAAGATATATTTTGTGGGCGAGCGCGGTATCGTGCCGGGAAGCTTTGTTGACGTTAAGATCGAAAAGGTCGTTGAATATGACCTCTGCGGTACTGCCGTAAGAGTGTATTGATAGAAAGGATGATGGATCTCAATGAATCTGCCAAATAAGCTCACGGTGATAAGACTTTGCATGGTTCCCGTGATCATAGTAGTGCTTTTGCTCCCCGTAAATACGGTAACAAATATAGTGGGCGCGCTGATATTCCTTGCCACCGCGATAACCGATATGCTCGACGGCAGGATCGCACGCTCGAGAGGGCTTGTAACGGATTTCGGTAAGTTCCTCGATCCCCTTGCGGATAAATTTATGGTGCTCGCCGCAATGATGTGCATTATGTACCGCTCACATAGTGATGAGCTGATATTCACGATGTTCTCGGCGCTCGTTATTATAACGGTGTTCAGGGAGCTGTCCGTAACGTCGATCCGTCTTATCGCCGCGAAGAACGCGAATATCGTTGTTGCCGCGAACATGCTCGGAAAGATAAAGACCGTTTCGCAGATCGTTTGCGTCATGTCGGCATTGCTTGAGCCCGTCCTTGCGAGGATCGGATTTCTCGGCTTCCTTGGCTATTACCCCATTACCTGCGCCGCCGCTGCCGTAACTCTCGTTATGACCGTCTGGTCGGGTGTCGTCTATATCAAGACCTATTGGAAATATCTTGATCCGAAGATGTGAAGCTCAAAGTGGAAATTGTAAAATAATTGCGAATATATTTCAAAATACCAAAAAAAAGAGCCTCGGCTCTTTTTTTGGTGGCGTTGGTCTGTTTTCGGGAGGAGGAAGCCTTGCGATCGAATTTGATCCATTGCAAAGCAACATCATTAGCCGAAGGCGGCATATATGCTTGTCCCTCAAAAAAACGAAATCCCCACGCTGTGGCGTAGGGATTTTATTTTATACAGCTATACAGCCATATCGGCATCAGATCTGGACGAAGCCGAGCTTTCTTCTGACCTTTGAGAGAGTTTTGCGTGCGTAGTAGGAGGCTTCATCTGCGCCGCGTTTCATCTGCGCCTCGAGGAACGCCTTATCGGCGATGATCTCCGCGTATTTCTGCTGAACGGGGGCGAGGGCATCCGCGCACGCTTCGCCGACGGCAAGCTTGAATTCGCCATAGCCGCGGCCGTCGAACTCACGCTCGATCTCCTCAATAGTCTTACCAGTGAAGCAGGAATATATATTCATTAGGTTATTTATACCGTCCTTACCCTCGGCAAAGCGCACGCAGGTATCGCTATCGGTAACGGCACGCTTGAATTTGCGGATTATGGTATCTTTATCATCGAGGATATAGACGACGGCATTGACGTTTTCGTCCGATTTACTCATTTTCTTCGTGGGATCGGCGAGGGAATTGATCTTCGCACCGTTCTTGGGGAGCAGTGGCTCGGGAATGGTGAAGGTATCGGGGTAGATCTGATTGAACCTTGTTGCGATATCCCTCGTAAGCTCGAGGTGCTGCTTCTGGTCGATTCCGACGGGCACGACGTCCGTCTGATAGAGCAGAATATCCGCCGCCATGAGCGAGGGGTAGGTAAAGAGTCCTGCGTTGACGTTATCGGCGTGGCGCGCGCTCTTATCCTTGAACTGCGTCATACGCGAGAGCTCGCCGAACATGGTGAAGCAGTTGAGTATCCATGCGAGGTCGGTGTGCGCGGGGACGTGGCTCTGAACGTAGAGCGTATTTTTTTCGGGATCGAGTCCGCACGCCATATAAAGAGCGAGCGTTTCATACGTTCTGCGCCTGAGCTCCGCAGGCACCTGACGGACGGTTATCGCGTGATTGTCGACCACGCAGTAAAAGCATTTATAATTCTCGCTATAGCTCGAAAAATTCGAGATCGCGCCGAGATAATTTCCTATTGTGAGGTTGCCCGTGGGCTGGACGCCCGAGAAGCAGACCTTTTCGCCGTTTATCATAAAAGTCCTCCGCTGAAGATTAAAAAAATCAATAATTTAATATATTATAGCACAGCGCGCGATTTTTTTCAAGTATTATATTGAAAAATCGAGCGAAATGTGATAAAATTTACTTAATATACCCGTGTCTGCCAACGGCACGCTGCTCTTAAGGAGGAAAATTATGATAAAAATCGAACGCGGATGCGTTATGAATATGGAAAACGCGATCAGGGGCGCGAGAAACCCCATGAACAGCTGGGCGAGAAGCGACAGCTTTACGGACGCGGAGGGGAATTTCGTGCTTGGCGCGAACGACCTCGATCTTGCCTGCCGACTTGCGCACGCAGGCTCGGATCACAGAAAATTCCTGCGTCAGATAATCGTGAGCGTTGACATCACGGCGCCCCTCTATTGGTGGAAGGAATTTGACACGTACAAGGTCGGAACGGTTGCAAATTCCTGCTCCACCATGCACAAGATCCACTCCAAGCCCTTTGAGCGCTCGGATTTTTCCTGCGACAAGATGGACGGCGGTGCGCTTGCGGTACTCGATTCCGTGATAGCATACATGGAGGGCGAGCGTCTTGCCTTCTGTGAGGACAAGAAAAACAAGCAGGCGTGGTTCAACATCATTCAAACTCTGCCCTCGTCGTACAATCAGATGAGGACGGTAACGCTCAATTACGAAAATTTGATAAACATATATTACGCGCGCAGGTTTCACAAGCTTGACGAGTGGCATGTGCTCTGCGACTGGATAATGACTCTGCCGTACGCGCAGCAGCTCATCGCGGTAAAGGGCACGGAGAGCGACACGAATGCTTGAGAGGCGTGAGCGCGGCGGTGTAGTCTACTTTGCGAGCAGTCTGATACGCTCGCGCCACGGGTTTTCAACTCGTATCGGCGGTGTCAGCAACCTTCCGCACACCGCGAGCCTCAACCTCGCCGCAGGACACGGCGACAGCGAGGAAACGGTAGCGAAAAATCTCAGCCTGCTCTCGGACGCCCTCGGTGTGGCGGCGAGCAGGATCATCAGCGTGCCGCAGGTACATTCGGCGGACGTTCGGATCGTCTTGGAGGACGATGCGGGCTTAGGCACATCGCGCCCGTCGGCGTTCTCCTGCGACGGCTATGCTACGGCGTGCGACGGACTGCCCATTGCCGTAAAGACTGCGGACTGCGTGCCGATACTCCTTGAGGCGAGGGACGGACGTGGGAATGTCATCGCCGTCGCCGCCGTTCACGCAGGCTGGCGCGGAACTGCCGAGAGGATCGCCGAGCGGGCTGTCCGAGAGCTGGTCGCATTTGGTGCGGAGAGGGAAGGGATCTATGCAGCAATCGGGCCCGCGATAGATGTATGTTGCTATGAAGTAAGAGAGGATTTTGCTAATACTATCCGTGAAAAACTTGGATTATTCTACGAAAATAACTACATTTTAAAAAGGGAGAACAGGCTTTTTGCGGACATTAAGGGAATGAATGAGTCCATTCTCCGTGAGTCGGGAGTGCCTGCGGGGAATATCGACACCTGCACGCTCTGCACCTGCTGTAATGAAGGGCTTTTCTACTCGCATAGGCGTCAGAGGGGTATTCGAGGTTCTATGATGAGCGTGATCTGTAAATGAATTTGTGAAAATATTGTTGTACTATTCTAATAAATAAATATTGAAAACGCCTTGTAAAGTGGTAAACTAATTGTATAATACTATTATTTTTCACAGGCTTCACGATCCGTCAAAAATAATTTTTTAAAGAAAATTAAAAAAACACTTGATTTTTGAGATTTCTTGTGATATAATATCAAAGTCAAGTGAAAACGCTGCTATGGCTCAGTCGGTAGAGCACGTCATTGGTAATGACGAGGTCATCAGTTCGATTCTGATTAGCAGCTCCATCAAAAATCCGCACATTCTGTGCGGATTTTTTGGTTTTTGTTGAATATGATAAGCCCACCTCAAGTTGAAGCTTGTGGTGGGCTTGGTTATTTATGAATTTTGGGGAGTGCGCTGAGGGAGTGGTATTCATTTATAGATTTTGGGGTACTGTGCGGTGAGGTTATACTCATTGATACAGTCGAGGAGGGTTTCACGTTCGGAAAAGTATTCATTGACGCCGCAGATGGTTTGGTAGCGCTCATGGCCCTTACCTGCGAGGAGGACGACGTCGCCGCTACGTGCGATACTGAAGGCGTACCTGATCGCCTGCTGTCTATCGGCGATGCGGACGTAGGACTTGGGATCTTCGTACCAGAATGCGATATCGTCGATTATCCTCTCGGGATCCTCAAAATCGGGGTTGTCCGAGGTCAGGATCGAGAGATCGGCGAGTGCCGATGCGGCTTGTCCCATTTGCGCGCGCCGTATTTGAGTGCGGCCGCCGACCGAGCCAAAGAGGCAGATGAGGCGTCCTTCAGCGTAGGGGCGGAGGGCGGTGAGGGCTGAGGTGAGGCTGACACCGTTATGTGCATAGTCGATGACAAAGCACGCTCCCGTGGGGGAGGGAACAGTCTCAAAGCGTCCTCTCACGCTTATTTTTTGCATCGCCTCGGCGGCTTTTTTTGTGGGCACTCCAAGCTCGTGCAGGGTGGCGAGGGCGGAGAGCGCGTTATGGACATTGAACTCTCCGGGCATACCGAGCCTGATCTCGCAGATCTCGCCGCCGCAGGTACAGTCAAATCTTACGCCGAGCCCCGAGCTCTCGGCATACGGCTCGATCCCGTCTGCAAAAAGCTCCGCGTCCTTCCGTACAGTCGAGCACAGCACACGTCTTGCCTTACAGCCCGAGAGCATATCCACTGTGGCTGCATCGTCGGCGTTAGCGATGACGGCGCTACCGTCAAGGGTATCGAAAAAGCTCTTTTTTGCATTGAAATATTCCTCGACGCTTGCGTGCTCGCCTGCTCCTATATGGTCGGGGGAGAAATTTGTAAATATGCCGATATCGAATTTCGTGCCGCAGGTCCTGTGCAGGCTGAGTGCTTGGGACGATACCTCGAGCACGAGAGCGCGCATACCGTCGTCAGCCATTCTGCGCATATATTTCTGAAGGATATCGCTCTCGGGCGTGGTATTGACCGTGGAATGGAAATTATCACCCCACTCGATGCCGTTCGAGCCGATATATCCGCAGGGAATGCCCGAGGCGTCGAGAGCCTGCTTTATGATGAGGGCTGTGGTGGTCTTGCCCTTAGTTCCCGTGATCCCTATCACCGCAAGCTCATGCGAGGGATCGGAATGGAGGGCGCAGGAGAGAAGTGCGAGTGCTTTCCTTGAGCTTTCAACTATCATCACGCTCGCGTCATCGGGAAGGTCGCACGGGCGGTACTCGCAGACGAAGGCTCTGCACCCTCGCTCATACGCACTCTTGGCGAAGGTGTGCCCATCTGCCGCAAAGCCGCGCACGCAGACAAGGAGAGAGCTGCCGTTCGCCTTGCGTGAGTCGCAGACGACGTTCTCTATCTCCCTCTCCGAGAAGCTACCCGTATATTCGATTTTTTGCAGAAGCTCCGAAAGACGCATATTCCACCTCAAGCTAAAAAATGTTCTATATAGGATTATACCACATATTTTGCAATATTTCCATACGATCCTCAAAAAAAGTTGATCTTCTGTAAAAATTATTTAATTGCAAAAGCTATTGACAATTTTGAAATTTGATTATATAATGTAGTAGTATGAGAATTAAAATGGCGGAGTATGGGTATACGGAGGAAAAGAGAATGCAGAGGGAAGCGGACGTCATAGTCATAGGCGGCGGTGCGGCAGGCATGATGGCGGCAGTAAATGCGGCTATGTGCGGCGCGGACGTTCTCCTGCTTGAGCGTAACGACAGGCTCGGCAGAAAGCTCTCCATCACGGGCAAGGGACGCTGTAACGTTACCAACGATTGCGACCGTGCGGAGCTGATGAAGAATGTTGCCACCAACCCAAAATTTCTTTTTGCCTCGTTCTCACGCTTCTCGAGTGCCGATACTAAGGCGTTCTTCGAGGATCGCGGCGTTCCTCTCAAGGTCGAGCGCGGCAGGCGTGTGTTTCCCGTGTCCGACAAGGCGGCGGATATAGTTTCCGCACTTGTACGAGCCTGCGATGAGGCGGGTGTCAGAGTCATTAACGCACGTGCCGAGCATCTTATCATTGAAAATGGCGAGATCTGCGGTGCTGCTGCGAGCGGTGTTGAATACCGTGCGGGGGCTGTGATAGTCTGCACGGGCGGTGCGAGCTACCCAAGGACCGGCTCTACGGGCGACGGATACAGACTTGCGAGGGAGGCAGGGCACAGGATAGTGCCGATACGTCCATCCCTTGTTCCCCTCGTGGCACGGGGCGGACTTTGCGCAAGGCTTCAGGGGCTATCCCTTAAGAATATTGGATTTAAGATAAGAAGAAGCGGCACGGGGGATATGGTCTACGAGGACTTCGGCGAGCTGATGTTCACTCATTTCGGACTGACGGGACCTGTGGTGCTCTCGGCGAGTGCGCACATTCCCGACGCGCAGAGCGGTGATTACGTTGCGTGCATAGATATGAAGCCTGCGCTCGACAAAAGGACGCTCGATGCGAGGATACTCTCCGATTTTTCGGATGCCTCGAACAAGGATTTTATCAATTCGCTTGATGCACTGCTTCCTCAAAAGCTCATTCCAATAGTGGTGGGGCTTTCGGGCATAGATCCGAGAAAAAAGGTCAATTCGATCACCCACGACGAGCGTGAGCGACTTGTGGAGCTGATAAAAAACATAGAAATACCGATATCGTCCCTGCGTCCCATCGACGAGGCGATAGTTACAAAGGGCGGCGTCGACGTTTGCGAGGTCAGCCCGAAAACGATGGAGTCAAGGCTTGTGCGCGGACTGTATTTTGCAGGCGAGGTGCTTGATCTTGACGCATATACGGGAGGGTACAACCTTCAGATAGCCTTCTCCACGGCGACTCTCGCGGGAGAAAATGCCGCGTGGGACAGCCTTGCGGAAAAATAAAAGGAGGATCTCGATCAAATGAAGGACGGCAAAGAAGTAAAGATAGTGTACAGCGAGCCTGAAGGCTATTTTTCAAAGGAAATGAGAGAGGCACTTGAAATCGGAGAATACGCAAAAAAGCTGAGAATAGCAATAGACGGCCCGTCCGGCTCGGGAAAGAGCACGCTTGCAAAGGCGGTGTCGCGTGAGCTTGGGATAGTTTACGTCGATACGGGCGCACTCTACCGCACGGTCGGATATTATGTATATATGAGGGGGAAGGATCCCAGAAGCGTGAGTGATGTGATCGCACTTCTTCCCGAGATAAATATAGAGCTGAAGTATGTTGACGGCTCGCAGAGAGTCATACTCAACGGCGAGGATCTCGGCGACAGGATAAGGCTTCCCGAGATGTCGATGTACGCATCTGCAGTCTCCTCGATCCCCGAGGTCAGGGCTTTTCTGCTCGATATGCAGAAGGCTCTCGCAAGGGAGAACAGCGTTGTAATGGACGGCAGGGATATAGGAACTGTGATAATCCCCGATGCGGATCTTAAAATTTTCCTCACCGCCTCCGACGAGTGTCGTGCGAGGAGAAGAACGGAGGAGCTTCGTGAGAAGGGCGTGGACGTCAGCTACGAGGATGTTCTCCGTGATATGATCGAGAGGGACAGGAACGACAAGAGCAGAAGCGTTGCACCTGCATTACCTGCTCCCGATGCGATAATATTTGACAACTCCGTTATGACAGTCGAGGAAAGCCTTAAGGAAATAGTGAGGTTAGTAAATGAGCGAAGAAAGGCATAACGGGGAAATAGATATTAACAAGAAGAAAAGAGCATATTCGTTTTTCTATCATCTGCTTGCGGGCGGTGCAAGAAGGCTCTGCAGAGTCAGAGTCATAAACGCATCGAACGAGCCTCTCGAGGGCAATTTCGTGCTCGTGTGCAATCACACAGCGGCGGCAGATCCGATAGTGATCTGCTCGACGATGAAGAGCCAAGTCAGATTCATGGCGAAGAAGGAGCTATTTAAGATCCCGATACTCGGGTGGTTCTTCAACGAGGTGGGCTGTTATCCCGTAAACAGGGGCGGCAGCGACGTTAACGCTCTCCGAACGACGATAAATCTTCTGAGAGAGGGCAGCAGCGTTGGAATCTTCCCACAGGGAACGAGGGAGCCGTGCATAGATCCTGCCGATGCCCACGTCAAGAGCGGCGTCGGGCTTATCGTTGCAAAGAGCGGTGCGGACGTTCTCCCCGTCTGCATAAAGTCCAAGTCGGGTAAGACGCAGTTTTTTAAGAAAAATTATCTTGTCATAGGTAAGCTCATAAAGAATGAGGAGCTCGACATCGAGCATAACGGCGGTACGGAGGGACACCAGAGGATCGCAGACAGGGTGTTCTCGGAGGTTGTTAAGCTCTGGCACGAGACGGATATAGAAAATGCAGAATAATATAAGAGTGGCGGAGAACGCAGGCTTCTGCTTCGGTGTGAAGCGTGCGACCGACGCTGTGGAAAAAAGGCTTGACAGTGCAGGCTGTGAGCGGATATACACGCTCGGACACCTCATACACAACGACGGGTACATAAGCTACCTTGAGTCGCGCGGTGTGCGGTGCGTGAGCGAGGGCGATATCGAGAGGCTCTGTGATGAGGCAGGGGAGAGCACGCCTACGGTGGTGTTCGTCCGTGCGCACGGGGTAACGAGGGAGACCTTGGAGAAGCTCGAGCGGTGCGCCGAGCGAAATCCGCATTTCACCTTTGAGGATATGACCTGCCCGTTTGTCAAGAAGATACATCGCATCGCGGAGGAGAACAGCGGCGAGGATGAGGTGTTCGCGCTTCTCGGCGCGGCGGATCACCCCGAGGTAGTCGGAATTATGAGCTATGCGAGGGGCGAGAGGGTGGTTTTTGAAAATTCAGAGGCACTTTCGGCGTACTTGAAAAGCTCTGATTTATTCAAATTGCACAAAAAAACCTTGATTTTGGCGGCTCAAACTACCCAAAATTTAGAAGAGTGGAAAAAAAGTTTAAAAATTGTAAAAAAAGACTGTACAAATTCAAAATTTTTTGATACAATATGTAGTGTTACGGAAATTCGTCAAACTGAAGCAAGGCAGCTCGCGGCAGACTCCGATCTTATGGTTGTCGTAGGCGGAAGGCAAAGCTCCAATACGGCGAAATTATATAAAATATGTAAGGAAGCCTGTGAGGAGACTCTGTGGGTTGAGGACGCGGAGGAGCTTGACGGAAAATTTCCGACAAATAAAAAAATAGGTATTGTCGCCGGAGCGTCGACTCCCAAGCGAAATATCGAGGAGGTATTATTTAAAATGAGCGAAATGACAGAAAATTTTGCAGAATTGCTCGACCAAACTTTCAAAACTTTAAATACAGGAGATACAGTAACCGGATACGTAACGCACGTTACCGATGCAGAGCTTCAGCTTGACCTCGGTGCAAAAGTTACGGGCATCATCAAGGCCGAGCAGATCACAGATGATCCCACCGCACGTCTTACCGAGATGTTCAAGATCGGCGACGCGGTAGAAGCATTCGTAATCCGTGTCAGCGACGTAGAGGGCGTAGCAGAGCTCTCCAAGAAGCGTACTGACTCCGACAGAAACTGGAAGAATATCGTCGCCCTCAAGGATAGCGGCGAGGTCGTTTCCGGTAAGGTACTTAAGGCTGTTAACGGCGGACTTACTGTCGCTGTTGACTCCGTAAACGTTTTCGTTCCCGCATCCCAGAGTGGTGTTGCCAAGGACGGCGATCTCGGCGCACTTGTAGGTCAGACGGTCGAGCTTAAGATCATCGAGACCAAGGATCAGGGCAAGAGAGCTATCGGCTCTATCAAGGTAGTCCTCAATGCACTCAGACGCGCAAGAATTGACGAGTTCTGGGCAAGCATCGAGGAGGGCAAGCAGTACACAGGTATCGTCCGTAGCCTCACATCCTACGGTGCGTTCGTCGATCTCGGCGGCGTTGATGGTATGGTACACGTCAGCGAGCTTTCGTGGAAGCCCATTAAGAATCCTGCACAGGTCGTATCCGTCGGCGACGTGATCACCGTGTTCGTTAAGTCCTTCGACAGAGAGAGCAAGAGAATTTCCCTCGGCTACAAGACCGATGATACAAATCCGTGGCTTCTCTTTGTAAATCAGTATCAGGTCGGCGACGTAGTCCCCGTAAAGATCGTGAATATGATGCCCTTCGGTGCATTTGCTGAGATCATCGACGGCGTTGACGGACTCATTCACATCTCGAAGATCGCCAACAAGAGAATCTCCAAGCCTCAGGATGTCCTTGAGCTCGGACAGGTAGTTGACGTAAAGATCATCGAGATCGACAACGAGAAGCATAAGATCAGCCTCTCCATCCGCGACCTCATTGAGGAGGCTCCCGAGGTCGAGGAGGCTCCCGAGACCGAGGAAACGGTTGAGACAACTGAGGAATAATTCGATCATCAATCAAAAAGATTCAAAAAGGGCTTTTCCACGGAAAAGCCCTTTGATCTTGTGCCTTTCTTGCAATTTCTGCGGTGTGAGGCTTTTGGACTTTCGCTGATATTTCATTCTAAAAAACAGGAGGAAGCATGTTTGAATTTGAATTGATAAGATCCAAGGCGGAGGCTTTGGCGCGCGAGCTTATCTCTATATCGGGGTTGAGGTCGGGCGAGATACTCGTTATTGGCTGTTCATCGAGCGAGATAGTCGGTGGGACGGTCGGCAAAATGTCGAGTCCCGAGGCGGCGCGTGCGGTATTTGAGGGCGTTTCCTCGGCTCTCTCGGGGACGGGGATATTCCTTGCGGCTCAATGCTGTGAGCATTTGAATCGGGCGTTGATAGTTGAGCGTGAATGTGCCGAAAAATACGGTCTTGAGGAGGTTTCGGTCGTTCCCGTACCGAAGGCGGGCGGATCGTTTGCGTCGGTGGCTTACGGCTCCTTTACCTCTCCCGTTGCGGTGGAGCACATTTCGGCGCACGCGGGAATGGACATTGGAGGTGTATTGATCGGTATGCATCTTCGCCACGTTGCCGTTCCTGTAAGGCTCTCGGAGAACAGGCTGGGCGAGGCGTCGGTGATCTGCGCACGCACCCGTCCGAAATACATTGGCGGACCTCGCGCGCAGTACCGTTCATGACGGATTTTTGGATTTTGCGTAAAAAGTTGCTAAAAATTTCACAAAATCTCTTGATAAAAATGCAAATATGTGTTATATTAATGGTTGGTAAAAAAATAAAAATTTCGAAAGGCGGAATTAACTATGACTTATAATAAGAAATCCATTGAGGATATCGAGATCGTAGAGGGTGCTCGCGTTCTCGTTCGTTGCGACTTCAACGTCCCCCTCAAGGACGGCGTTATCACGAGCGACAAGAGGATCGTTGAGGCTCTTCCCACGATCAAGTACCTTCTCTCGAAGGGCGCTCGCGTTGTTCTTTGCTCCCACATGGGTAAGCCCCACAACATTCTCACCGAGGGCTTCGGTCTGACAAAGAAGGAGAAGAAGGCTGTTGAGGCACTTCCCGAGTCCGAGAGAGAGGCTGCAAAGGCTGAGTACATCGCAAAGGCTCTCAAGAACGATAAGAAGAAACTCACGCTCGCTCCCGTTGCTGCAAGGCTCAACGAGTACCTTGACGGCAAGGTAACGTTCGCTGAGGATATTATCGGTCCTGATGCGCAGGCAAAGGTCGCATCGCTCAAGAATGGCGAGGCGGTTCTTCTTGAGAACGTCAGATTTGATGCAAGAGAGGAAAAGAACGGCGAGGATTTCGCACGCGAGCTTGCTAAATATTGCGACATATACGTAAACGATGCGTTCGGTACTGCTCACCGCGCTCACGCTACCACAGCAGGCGTTGCTATGTACGGTGGTGTTCCCGCGGTATGCGGATACCTTATCAAGAAGGAGATCGGCGTTATGGGTAAGGCACTCACCGAGCCTGAGCGTCCCTTCGTTGCGATCCTTGGCGGTGCTAAGGTCGCAGACAAGCTCAACGTTATCAACAACCTTCTCACCAAGGTCGACACGCTCATCATCGGCGGCGGAATGGCTTACACCTTCCTTGCGGCTAAGGGCTACGGCGTTGGCAAGTCCCTCCTTGACGATACCAAGATCGACTACTGCAGGGATATGATGAAGAAGGCAGAGGAGAACGGCGTATCGCTCCTTCTTCCCGTTGACGCGGTAACCATTGATACCTTCCCCGATCCCATTGATGCTCCCATCGACACGATCACCGTTGACGCTGACAAGATCCCCGAGGACAGAGAGGGCTGCGACATTGGCGAAAAGACCGCACAGCTCTACGCAAAGGCAGTTGCAGACGCAAAGACCGTTGTTTGGAACGGACCTATGGGCGTTTTTGAGAACCCCATTCTTGCGAAGGGAACTATCGCAGTAGCACAGGCTCTTGCTGATTCCGACGCTACGACCATTGTCGGCGGCGGCGACTCTGCGGCGGCTTGCGAGCAGCTTGGATTTGCATCCGAGATCACACACATCTCCACGGGCGGCGGCGCATCGCTTGAATTCCTTGAGGGCATTGAGCTTCCCGGAATCGCTTGCCTTGAAGACAGATAATATAAATGTAGATGGAGATCCGTATATGAGAAGATACGTTATAGCAGGAAACTGGAAGATGAATTTCACACCCTCAGAGGCTAAGAGCTTTATCAATTCGATAAAGCCTATGATCGAGGGCAAGGATAATTGCGACGTGATCTTTTGTGCACCCTACGTTACCATAGCGTCCGCTATGGAGGCGGCGGAGGGCTCACGCATCAAGATCGGAGCACAGAACGTGCACTTCGAGGAGAAGGGCGCATTCACGGGCGAGGTATCGGCAAGGATGCTTCGCGAGATCGGCGTTGAGTACGTCATCATAGGACACAGCGAGCGCCGTCAGTATTTCGGAGAGACCGACGCGACGGTAAATCTCAGGACTCGTGCCGCTCTTGCAGCAGGGCTGAAGGTCATACTCTGCCTTGGCGAGGTCAAGGAGCAGAGGCTTGCGGGAATTACCAACGAGGTCGTCGCTATGCAGACGAAGCTGGACCTTGCAGGCGTTGACGCTGAGGATATGAAGAATGTCATCATCGCCTATGAGCCTGTATGGGCTATCGGCACGGGACTTACCGCAACGCCCGAGCAGGCTGACGAGACCTGCGGCGTTATCCGCAAGACTCTTGCCGAGATCTACGGCGAGAGCGTGGCGCAGAGCACCGTTATTCAGTACGGCGGCTCTATGAACGACAAGAACGCCTCCGAGCTTCTCTCCAAGGAGAACGTCGACGGCGGACTTATCGGCGGAGCGTCCCTCGTTCCCGAGAAGTTTACCGCGATCGTTGACGCGGCGCAGTAACCGACCGATAACGGGAGATCTTACGCAAAACGCTGATGTAATAAAAATAATTTAATAATTTCGGAGCTTCCCGAGTCATCGGAAGGCTCCGATTTTTTATTTTCATTGTAATTTTTGTTGCATCTTACACTTTTTCGCTGCAAAAAAGTGTAAATGCCTTGAAAAAAATACAAAAAAATCAACCAAAAGGTTGGCAAGCCGCTTTTTTTGCTGTAATTAAAGCACAAGGAAAGGAAGGGTAATTAATATTTGCGTGGGCTGATACGTGAAAAATAGCGCAAAAAGGTGTTATTTTTCATTTTTATCTATTGTAAAACTCTCTTGAATGTGATATAATATTATGAATTATTATGCAAATATCCGACAGATATCAGGAAAAGGACGGTGAAAAAATGGCTAATTATCGCAGGGCAAGAATAAATGACGAGGTACAGAGAGAGATGGCGAGCATACTGCGCGAGGTGAAGGATCCGCGCGTGAAGGACGCATTTGTGAGCGTTACGGCGGTGGACGTTACTCCCGACCTCAAATATGCAAAGATATATTACAGTGCGCTTATGGGCGACAAGAAGGAGCTTGCGCGTGGGCTTCGTGCGGCAAGCGGATTTATACGCTCGCAGATCGCACAGAGGCTCAATTTAAGGATAACCCCCGAGCTTACATTCATACTTGACGACAGTGTGGCGCACGGTGCGCACATTGCAAAGCTTCTCAACAGCATCACGTTTTCCGAGGAGCTTGACGGGGACGGCGGTGAGGAGCAATGAGGCACTACCGTGAGCTGACGCTCGACGAGGTCTGTGCCATTCTCGCAGAGCCGAGAAGCACGCTGATCGCGTACCACGTTCGCCCCGATGCGGACGCGATAGGCTCGGCGTTTGCGCTCAAGCTGATGCTTGAGGCGATGGGCTCGCGGTGCGTCTGCGTTTGCGAGAGCGAGATCCCTGCGCGTCTTGCCTTTCTTACGGACAAGCATCAGCGCAGTGCACGTCTTGAGAGCGTTGATCGCAGCTTTGAGATAGAGAGGGTGATCACCGTTGACACGGCAAGTCCCAACCAGCTCGGCACGCTCTGGGAGCTTCTTGAGGGAAGGGTGGACCTGATGATAGACCACCACGAGAGCGGCACGAGATACGCTGACAATTACGTTCGCACGGACTATGCGGCGGCAGGGGAGATAATCTTTGAGATCGCGGAGCGTCTTGTTGAGAGAGGCGAGCTTGCATCCATCCCCGAGGATGCGTATCCTCTGATCTACGCGGCTCTTTCCTCGGACACGGGGTGCTTCAAATACTCGAGCGTTTCCCCCCACACGCATCTCTGCGCGGCAAGGCTTCTCAGCTCGGGCATCGACGCCGCGGAGATAAACCGCAGGCTCTTTGACTGCAAGAGTGAAAAAATGCTCGCCGCAGAGGCGGCAGGCTTTCAGAATATCAGATTTTTCAACAACAGAAGGATAGCGGCGGTGCTCTTTCCTTACGAGCTTAAGCGTTCACTTGAGCTTGAGGACGAGCATCTTGAAACTCTCGTGGACGTTGCGAGGGCGATCGACGGTGTGAGGATCGCAATGAGCGTTCGCCAGAGGACGCCGCAGAGGTCGTTCCGCATATCCCTACGCTCGTCCTGTACCTTTGACGTTTCCGCGGTCGCAAAGCATTTTGGCGGCGGAGGACACGCGAGGGCGGCGGCGTGCACGATAGAGGCGGATTCGATAGAGTTTGCAACGCGCCTTGTAGTCGATGAGATAATGCGCCGATACGGCAAGTAACGCTCTTATGTCGGCTGAAGGCTTAAATTCAGAAAATTCAATAGTCTCCGCCCATTTGCGGAGATGGAAAGATATAGAGGTATAAATATGACAAAACCAAAGTATTACATGACAACGGCGATAGCCTATGCATCGCGCAAGCCCCATTTCGGCAACACGTACGAGGTCATCATGTCCGACGCGGTCGCGAGGTACAAGCGCGCACGCGGATTTGACGTTTTCTTCTGCACGGGTACTGATGAGCACGGTCAGAAGATCGAAACGCTTGCAAACGAGGCAGGCATCACGCCGAAGAAGTACGTTGACGGCGTTGCGGGAGAGATCCGCGGCGTATGGGACAAAATGAACACGAGCTACGACTACTTCATCCGTACCACGGACGACTACCACGAGCGCGCCGTTCAAAAGATGTTCAGACGCTTCTGGGAGCAGGGCGACATATACAAGGGCAAGTACGAGGGCTGGTATTGCAAGCCCTGCGAGTCCTTCTTCACGAACACGCAGGTCGTCGACGGCAAGTGCCCCGACTGCGGAGCTGCCGTGGAGCGCGCGAGCGAGGAGGCGTATTTCTTCAGAATGAGCAAATACGCTGACAGACTCCTTGAGTACATCGAGTCCCACCCCAATTTCATACAGCCCGTCTCACGTAAGAACGAGATGGTGAACAATTTCCTGCGTGCAGGACTGCAGGATCTTTGCGTTTCGCGCTCGTCGTTCAGCTGGGGCGTGCCCGTGGACTTTGATCCCAAGCACGTTACCTATGTCTGGCTCGACGCACTCTCAAACTATATCACAGCCCTCGGCTACGATCCCGATCTGCCTTACAGTGAGCAGAGTGAGAATTTCAAGAAATATTGGCCCTGCGACGTTCATATCATAGGCAAGGATATCCTTCGTTTCCATACGATATACTGGCCCATCTTCCTTATGGCACTTGACCTTCCGCTCCCCGAAAGGATCTTCGGTCATCCGTGGTTCAATTTCGGTGCGGACAAGATGTCGAAGTCGAAGGGTAACGTCATCTACGCCGACGAGCTCGCTGACGAGTTCTCCGTGGACGGCGTGCGTTACTATGCGCTCTCCGAGATGCCCTACGCGAACGACGGCTCAATCACCTACGAGGCTGTTATCAAGAGATATAATGCAGATCTCGTAAACAACCTCGGCAACCTCGTCAAGCGCACGCTCGATATGGAGAAAAAGTATTTTGACAGGGTGGTCTGTGCACCGACACAGTGCGAGGATCTCGATTCCGATCTCGTGAGCACCTGCGTTGGAGTCTACGAGTCATATGTTGCGAATATGGACACCTTCCATCTTGCAGACGCTCTCGCATCGGTATTTGATATGCTCTCGAGAGCGAACAAATACATCGACGAGACCACTCCGTGGGTGCTCGCAAAGGACGAGACGAAGCGTGAGAGGCTCGGCACGGTGCTTTACAACCTGCTCGAGACCATTCGTTGGGGTGCGATAATGCTCGCACCGTTCATTCCCGAAACGAGTGAGGAGATCCTGCGTGAGCTTGGCACGGACTGCACAGGCTTTGACACGATAGGCACGGCGGACAGGTTCTGCGGTATCACGGCAGGAAGCTGCGTTTCCGACTCCAAGGTACTCTTTGCGAGAGTTGACGAGGAGAAGAAGCTCGCCGAGCTTGAGGAAAAGCGCAAGGCGAGATCTGCCTCTGCGGCAAAGGAAGAGCCTGCGGTGGAGCGTCCTGAGGGACTTGCTCTTATCGGAATTGACGATTTTATGCGCGTGGAACTGCGCTCGGCGAAGATACTTGAGTGCGAGCCCGTTCCGAAGGCGAAGAAGCTCTTAAAGCTCCGCGTCGACCTCGGCTACGAGCAGAGGCAGGTCGTATCGGGCATTGCTAAATTCTACACCCCCGACCAGCTCGTGGGCAAGAAGATAGTGCTCGTTGCAAATCTCAAGCCCGCAACGCTCTGCGGTATCGAGTCGAACGGAATGATACTTGCCTCGGGTGAGGAGCAGATCAGGGTGCTTTTCCTTGATCCCGAAACGCCCCTTGGCGAGAGAATAAGATAAAATATATTTACAAGCAAAGGGGAGGGCGATGCCTTCCCCATATCTTAGGGAGGTGTGCCGATGAAATATTTTGATACTCACGCACATTATTTTGACAAATGGTTCGATGCCTGCGAGGGCGGTGTGGACGCTCTGCTTGACGGTCTTTTTGCCGAGGATGTTGAGGCGGTGGTCGATATTGCCACAAATCCCGAGAACCTTCGTGAGTGTATCGCGCAGGCGGCAAAATATGAGAATATGTACGTTGCGGCAGGAATACATCCCGAGGACTGCTTACATATTGAGGATTTGGACGGTGCACTCGCAGAGATCGAGGCGTCGCTCGCAGACACAGAGATACGCAGAAAAAATAAGATCGTTGCCATTGGTGAGATAGGACTTGACTACCACGTCGAGGGGCTTGACGGCGAGGGCAGGGAAAGGCAGATGCGCGTTTTCAGACGGCAGATGGAGATGGCGAAAAAATACGGTCTCCCCGTTGTGATACACGATAGAGAGGCACACGGGGATTGCTTTGAGACCGCTCTGCGCTACCCCGAGGTGCATGGTATCTTCCACAGCTACAGCGGAAGTGCGGAGATGGCGCGCGAGCTCGTGCGACGGGGCTGGTACATCTCGTTTTCGGGAGTCGTAACCTTTAAGAACGCGAGTCGTGTGCGTGAGGTCGTTAGCACGATCCCGCTCGACCGACTGCTCATCGAGACCGATGCGCCCTATCTTGCGCCGTGCCCAAACAGGGGTAAAATGAACCATTCGGGCAATCTCAAATACACCTGCGCCGCCATTGCGGAGGTGTTGGGAGTTGATGTGCAGGAGATCGCACGCATCACATCCGAAAACGCAAAAAGAGCTTATTCTCTCTGAAAATAATAATATTGGGGAATAAAATATTGGATACAGTGATATTGCACAAATTTTCGGGGCGGTTTTTGGTTAAAATCCCCTTTGCGGCAACGAAAATCCACACGGCGGTGTAAAAGACGAGTCGAGATTTCTCGTTACTTTAACACCTTCGGTAGAGCTCCTCGAGAATGACGCCTGATGGCGTCCGACGCCGCAAGGTGGCAAGATTCGGCGTGTGGAAACTCTCTCAGTCGGCAAGCTTACGAAAAATATTATGCTTTGCCGCAGTCGATCGTGCATTAAAAAATTCAAAATTCGTTTTGAAAAACGGCACATTGCGTTTTTATTCACGCCCTGTTCACAAATATATATTATAATACAATTTTAGTGAATTGTTTTGCCCTGTGTGGGTGAAAGGAGACCTTATGTCAGAAAGCAGATCAGCTGCCGCCAAAAAGACCTCGATAGGCGGTCAGGCGTTAATAGAGGGTATAATGATGCGCGGTCCGAAAAAGACCGCTATGGCTGTTCGTGATCCCAAGGGCGAGATCGTTCTTGAGGTCAGCGACAATTCCCCTGCGGACAAGAAGCCCACTTTTGTGGACAAGCTTCGCAGGATACCGATCGTTCGCGGAGTTTTCAATTTTGCGATCTCAATGATCTCGGGCTACCGTGCGCTAATGAAAAGCGCGGAGATCTCGGGCTTTGAGGACGAGGACGAGAAGGAGCAGAGCAAGGGACTTATGGCTGTGGTCAGCGTCGTTGCAGGTGTGCTCGGCGTTGTGCTCTCAGTGCTCTTATTCATCTATCTTCCCACGCTCATCTACGACCTCATCTCCCGTCTTGTTCCCGCTCTTGTCGGGAACAGGGTACTCAAATCTCTTTTTGAGGGCTTACTCAAGATAGTGATACTCGTTGCGTACATGGGTGGTGTGTCGCAAATGAAGGACATCAAGCGCACGTTCAGCTACCACGGAGCGGAGCACAAGACGATATTCTGCTACGAGGCCGGGCTTGAGCTTACCGTGGAGAACGTCAGAAAGCAGGGACGCTTCCATCCTCGCTGCGGAACATCCTTCCTCATTGTGATGGTGCTCGTTGGAATATTTATCGGAATGCTCATTCCGCCCGAGCTGCCCACGATCCTGCGCACGCTCATCAAGCTTCTGCTGCTCCCCGTTACCATGGGACTCGGCTATGAGTTCATCAAGTACGCAGGCAGGCACGAGAATATCGTAACACGTATTCTCTCCGCCCCCGGGCTTTGGATGCAGAGGATCACGGTGCTTGAGCCTGACGACGGCATGATCGAATGTGCCATTGCCGCAGTTAAAGAGGTCATTCCCGACGACGGATCGGATCTTATATAAAACAAAAAATCTGAACGGACGGATCCGTTCAGATTTTTGTTTATCGGAAGTGCATTAGGTAGTGGGATCTGTGGGGATAATGATGCTCGCTCCGTTATCGGTCATAACGGTGGGGAGCTTACCGTCCCATTTAGCGAGGTACTCGATGTACTTGAGATAATCCACGATCAACGCCACCTGCTCGTCGCTCTTGCCCTCGAAGTCGATGACGTACTCGATGGACGCAACGCCGCTCTCGTCAAGAGTCTCACGCTCGATGATGTTGAAGCCGAGAGCCCTTGCCACCTCGACGGATTTGAGCTGAAGTGCGAGGGATTCCGCGCGTGCGATCTGGATCTGTGCGTCGCGATCCGCCTCTGCCGCTATGAGCTTTGCCTCTGCGTCCGCCTTGGCGATCTCGATCTCCGCCTTAGCCTTGGCCTCTGCCGCGGCGATCTGCATCTTATTCTCGTACTCCGCCTGAAGCTGCTTCTGCTCGGCGATCATCTTATCCTCAACTGCTTTTTCAAATGCGTCGGAGAAGTCGATATTCGTGAGGACGACGGTCGAAACGCTTACGAAATACTCGTCCGCGATAGCGTTCTTGATAGCCTCCTCAACTCTGGGCGACATTGATGCGCGGTCGGAAATGATATCCATTGCCTTATAGGAGGAGAGCACCGATTTCGTTTTCTCGATCGCGATAGCCTCTATGCGGTTCTCGAGCAGCTCGAGCGAGCCGTACTGTGTGGCGATCTCTATTGCCTTATCCGTTGAGATCTGATACTGCAAGGTCATACCGATATCCATCGTCTGTGCGTCGCTTGAATATGCGGCGGTGGTGATGGAGACGTTCTGCACCTTGGAATCGTAGTAATCGTACTTTGTGGTGATCCAGAGGTCAAAGTGCATACCTGCCGTTTTGACGTCCTTCGCCTCGCCCATGTATTTTACTACTGCTATCTCACCCGTCTCGACGATATGTATGCTCGGGGGGACGATGACGAGCAGAATGGCGCTGACGATGGCAAGAACGGTGGGAATTATCGCTGTCTTACCCGTGCTTCTGCGTTGCTTGACGGCTACTGCCGCCATAACGATGGTCAATGCCGCAAGTGCGGCTGCAATAATGAAAATGATCATAATTTTGTTTCCTTTCTTTTTTGCTTTTATCTTAGCTTGTGAGTTTATTATACATCATATTCCGACAAAATAAAAGGGGTAAAAGTGAAAAATATCCTCCACAAAATGCACATCCGCTGCAAAATGGGCGGACTTTTTTTGCATTTGAGGCTCTAACGCCTCTTATTAAGCCGTCTTGGAGTGCGGCGAGCGGTGTTGTTCAGTTTTACACTGACTGTGCAGGCGATGAGTGCGAGTGTGGGATATCCTGCGAGCATGAGAGCGCGCACGTAATGCGGAATACCGCTATCGAGCGTAGGGGGCAGGGCAAGGGAGGCTATACAGATGATGAGCACCGTTCCCACGCCCGAGATCGCACAGACGAGGTAGGGGGACGCGCGGTCGAGCAGCGGGGATATCACCCCGAGCAGCAGAGCGGAGGTGTAGAGTGCGGTATAGCCCATCGGCTCGACTGCCGACGCGGGATCTGCGAGGGAAAGAGAGACCGCCGTGCCTGCTAACACAAGTGCGACACCAAATGCGACAGATATCATCATTCCGAGAGCGGATGCTCTGAAAAGTCTATCCCGTATTGGTGTGCTTCCCTGTGAGCCGTGTACGGCGGTCCTGCGTTTTGCTGTTTTGCTTTTCATATTCCAACCCTCCGAGCTTTTATTGGGAAATTTCAATAAAGCATATTCGCGGTGGGGTGGATATATGACGGAAATTACTGAGCGTCCTCAGCCTTTACATCAACGTTTCTGATGGCAGCCTTGAGGATACGGATCTTAGTGCCGTCCCTGCTCGTTTCGATAACGCAGGTATCCTCCTTGATGCTTACGATCCTTCCGATTATTCCGCCGATGGTCGTAACCTCGTCGCCGATCTCGAGATTATTTCTCATCTCGTTTGCCTCCTTCTCAGCCTTCTTCTGAGGTCTGATGGTGAGGAAGTACATAGCGACGAACATCACCACGAGCAGGAGAATGGGGAAGAGGGATGACCAGATAGATGCCGTAGCGTCCGCGGTAGCATTTTCAAGATAAAACATTTTTATTACCTCCGAGTAATTATTAACTTAATTATTATACAATATTTCCTTCGATTTTTCAATAGTATTTTCCGCATTTTCGGAAATTCAAGAAAAATTTACACATTTTTTGAGATTTTTTCGGGATCTTGCCTCTGCGCGGGCAAAAAAACGTCAAAATTGAGCAAATTGAGCAAAAAATCTTATCTTTTCCTTGCAAAATCCACGTTCTTATGCTATAATATTATGAATAGATATGTCTATTACAAATCGAAAGGTATATTTACGGTACTGTTTTATATGAGTGAGGCTAACAAATATCTTGAATGTGGAAGGATAGTCAATACACACGGTGTGCGCGGTGCGATCAAGCTTGAGTCGTGGTGCAACACCGCGGAGGATCTTGCATCTCTCGACAGGCTCTATCTCTGCGAGGACGGTGGATACAGAGAGCTGAAGGTAAGGCGTGCGAAGGTGCACGGGGGCTTTGTGCTTTCGGAGATATACGGTATTGACAGCATCGAGCAGGCACAGGAGCTGAAGGGCTTGGTGGTGTATGCCGACAGGGAGGACATTGAGCTTTCCGAGGGTGAGACATTTATCGCAGACCTCATCGGGCTACCCGTTATCGACCTTGAGAGCGGTGAGACGCTCGGGGTGGTCACGGACGTTCTGAATCTCGGTGCGAGCGATCTTTACGAGCTTGACACGAGGGCGGGCAAGAGGCTCATTCCCGCAGTGCCCGAATTTATTAAGGAAATAGATCTTGAGCGCGGCATATACGTTTCGCTCATTGAGGGAATGCTTGACTGATATGATAAGATTTGATATTATGACGCTCTTCCCCGAGCTTGTTGACGGGGTCTTAGGCGAGAGCATTATAGGACGTGCGCAGAAGAACGGATATATCTCCGTTCACACGCACGACATACGCGATTTTGCGAACAACAAGCACAACCGCGTCGACGACACGCCCTACGGTGGCGGTTTCGGAATGTTGATGATGGCGCCGCCCGTTTACGACTGCTTTGAGCACGTGAGGGGCGAGATACGCGAGTCCCTCGGCGAGGGAGTAGTGCCGAGGGTGATATATATGAGTCCGCAGGGTAAGGTGCTGACGCAGAAGCGTGCGCAGGAGCTTTCGGAATATGAGAGTTTGATACTGCTGTGCGGTCATTATGAGGGAATAGATGCCCGAGTGCTCGAGGAGATAGTCGATGAGGAGATCTCCATAGGCGACTATGTGCTCACGGGTGGCGAGCTGCCTGCGTGCGTGCTGGTGGATTGCATTTCCCGAATGTGCGAGGGAGTGCTTCCCGACAAGAGGTGCTACGAGGATGAGAGCATCTCCTGCGGTGCGCTCGAATATCCGCAATACACGCGCCCGTATGAGTTCCACGGCAAGAAGGTGCCCGATGTGCTCATTTCGGGAAATCACGCGCAGATAGATAAATGGAGAGCGGAGAGGTCCGCCGAGGTAACTCGTGAAAAGCGACCTGATCTGCTCACCGAATGATCCCGCTTGAGGGGAGGGAAACAGTTGAAAAATAAGGAAAACAGCAAGCGTATGCGTGAGGAGGAGATCTTCTCGCAGGGGAAGCACCGCAGGACCGCAGGACGCAGGGAGAAAAATTTCGGTGTCATACTGAGTCTGCTCTTCTCGCTCTCCGACAGGCTCGAGCGAGCCTATAAGAGCAGTCTGATAGGGTACTTCTTCATATCGCTTTATTCAAGATTGAACGACAGCTGGGAGAGGGGCGCGATCCGCCGCCGACTTCACAGGAGACGCTCGGCAAGCAAGGGACGAGGGCACAGATCCCCTCTGAGCTTTGCGGAGCTTTACGAGAGCAGTCTGCTATCCCGTATAATTACGGGCTTTACAAGCAGGGTGGTCAACTCCAAGGTGAGAATATTCGGCGTATTCCTCTTCGTTTTCGGATTTCTGACCACGTTCGCCGCGATGCTGAGGTATTTCCTCGTATCGGAGATAATGTGGATAAATCTCATTACGGGAGTTGCCGTTGCGCTTCTCTCCGTGCCGCTCCTGATCTCGGGAAAGCGGTTCGGGCAGGCGTTGATAGACGGCAGGATATCGGGATACGTTATGAATGTGATCCTCAGTGTCGACGAGTCGAGATTTGAGTGGGATGAGGACGCGCAGAGCGTCGGATATCCCGTCGTGCTCGCCGTCTCCGCAGTTCTCGGAATACTCACCTACGTAATAAGCCCTGTATACATCATAGTCGCATTCATATTTGCGACGATATTCGGCACGATAATGTGCTTTCCGGAGCTTGGTATCATGGCGACGCTCGTCTGCATACCGTTTACCAGCGTATTTGATCATCCGTCGGTGGCGGTAACGGTGCTTATAGGCATCACGCTCGCAGGCTACATCTCAAAGCTCGTGCGCGGCAAGAGGGTGCTCCGTCTTACGCTTATCGATGTGATCGTAGCTCTTTTCGGACTGCTGATCCTATTTGGCGGAATATGCACGGGAGGCTCCTCGGATTCGTTCAGGAGCGCGGCAATGTACTTTGCGTTCCTCCTGCTCTACTTCCTCATAGTGAATTCTTATATACGTAAGACTTGGATATACAGGGGACTTAAGCTCATCGTCATTTCGACGGGCATCGTCGCGATCCTCGGTGTCCTTGAGGACGGAATGATAGGCTCGTCCATCGTGGATATGTCGATATTCTCCGACATCGGTGCGAGGATCAGCGCATTTCTCGGAAACCCCAATATGCTCGCCGCATATCTCGTTATAGTCCTTCCCATTGCGCTCGGCGAGGTGGCGGTGGCAGGAAGATGGAGCACAAGGCTCTGGTACATCTTCTGCTCGCTCGCGATAGGCACGTGCATAGTAATTACGTGGTCGCGTGCGGCGTGGCTCGGAATGGTTGTGGCACTTGTGATGTTCCTGCTCGCGTGCGATCTCAGGACGGGTTGGCTCGCGGTCGGCGCGGCGGCGACGATCCCTATTTGGATAGGCTTTGTGCCCGACAGCTTTACAAGACGGCTCTCGACCATACTTTCCGCCGCGGACGGCGATCTTAGCTACCGAATGAATATATGGAGGGGCGTTACGAGAATGATCGGCGATCACCTTATCTCGGGCGTCGGAGTTGGAGAGGAGGCATTCAAAAATGCTTACGTGCTCTACGCTGTCTCGGGAACGGAGACGGCGGTACATTCTCACAACCTCTATCTTCAGGTGCTTATTGAGCTTGGTATAGTCGGCATCGTGATCCTTGCGCTCGTTATGATAATGTTTGCGCAGAGGTGCTCCTCGGAGATAGCAAATCTGAAGAGGGGGAGCAAGACGAGGATAATGATCTCCGCAGGCTTCTCGGGCATTTGCGGAGTGCTCGTTATGGGACTTACCGATCACGTTTGGTACGATTACCGTGTATTTCTCATCTTCTGGGCGGTCATGGCACTCACGGTCGCTCTTGCAAGAATAAATGAAAAGGAAAGGAAAAAGGAGTTAGCAGGCATCTCCAACGGCGCGCGAAGCGTTGAGCTTGAGATCTCTTAAGGAGGATTTTATGGAAAATAATATAAATATCTCGGAAAGGAAGCGCGGTCGCTTCAATATAGCGGATGTGATAATGATCCTTGTGATACTTGCCATCGCCTTTGGTATATTCAGACTTGTCGATCCCTTCCATTGGTTCACCACCAACGAGGTAAGGAACGTGAGCATACGCTACGTCGTCAAGCTCTCGGGCATAGATGACGATATCAACGTCAAGGATACCGTAAAGAACGGTGTGGCTGTGATGAATTCCGCTACGGAATATTCCATGGGCACGGTCGAGTCCGTTAAGCTACAGGATGCGACGATCTGGGAGTATGTCGAGGACAGCCCCGAGATGGTGCAAAAGACCATAGAGGGCAAGAGCGACATCTACATTACGGTAACTGTCAGAGCGACATACGAGAGCGGTGTTGGCTACGAGGTCAACGGTCAGCGTATCGCGGTGGGCACTCTGCTCGACCTGAGGCTCTCAAGCTTTGTCGGCAGCGGATACTGCGTCGAGCTTGAGGAAATAGGATAAGATGGAGGTACGGATATGAACGGAGAAGTCAAGAAAAAGGGCAAATTCAATGCCATAGATGCGTTTATAATCCTGCTTGTGATCGCCTGCATACTCAGCGTGGTATACAGATATCTCACGCTCGAGGAGATCTCGGTCGATGCAACACTCAAGGAGTACGTTATCCACTTCAAGGTGGGTGAGGTGAGCGGAACGTCCCTCAAGTATTTCAAGGCGGGGGACACATTCAGGATCAAGTCGAGCGAGATGCGGCTCGGCACGCTCGACGGAATACAACAGCACGTTCCTGCCGTCGGTGCGTACAACAAGAACGGTGCGAAGATATACTACCCCCAGCTTGAGGATGAAACGATATACAACACCTCCTACTATTCCGCAGTAGGATACGTTACGGTGAAGGGCAAGATGACCGACGAGGGCTTTTTGCTCAACGGTAGCCTCTACCTCACCGCAAATGACGAGCTTCAGGTCGTATCGGAGCATATTGAAACTACCATAAAGGTAGTAAGCATAACTGAAAAATAACCATAATAAAAACCATACCCGAGGGTATGGTTTTTGTTTATTTGGAGCTTCCGCTTCGACGTGGCAGGGCGTCCTCGTCAAGTCCGAGCCTTGCTCTGCGGCGTGCGGAGGCGTGATTGACGGTATAGAGCGCGGCGAACAGTGCGCAGACGAGCAGGGCGAGGGCTATGTAGTACGCCGTCAGCAGGCCGTCGGTCAGGGCTATCGTGGGCGAGAGGCGGTAGAGTATCGTGCCGTCCGTTATCTGTATTATGATCGGTTTTCCCTTGAGAGCCGAGTAGTCGGTGTGCAGGTGTATCATCCATGAGTAGCCGATGAGCAGGCCGATGCCTATGACGCTCTGATAGCAGTCGCGCAGGCGGAATTTCCTTGCGTTTACGAGCATCAACATTCCCCCGAGATAGAGCAGGCTGTGATTTACGATAGCCATTACCAAAAGGTATGTGACGTTTCCCCCGGGGAGGAAGGAATCGGGGAGAACCCAGAATGCCACGTGGTACATCGTTCCTGCGAGTATTGCCGCAAAGACCGCAAAGGTATCAGCCTGTCTGATCCGAAACACTATGAATATACCGAACAGAAAATAGCTCACGGCGGAGAATTCCACGGGGAAATTCATATGATCGCCGATGATCTGCCAGCGTATATTCTCGCCCGTTTTATATATGAGCAGCAGAAGTGCTATGGTATATGCGATGGCGTAGCTCAGCCTTGGCTTATTGCGCAGTAAGAAGACTATTAGGTTAAGAGTGATGAACAGCAGGAGCATGAGCACTGCCGCCCACCAATATTCATTGCCTCCGAACATATTTTCCTCCATTGACATTTGCATTAGGATAAGCGTATTATAATACAAAATTGTTAAATAAATATTAACACGTGCTAAATATATCACAAAAGCTCTCACTAAGTCGAAGGATGGCATATAATGACAGTAAGAAATGCGGCGGATATTTACCGTCCGTCGGTGCTCAAAAAATGAAAAATAACGCTCATTGTGTCGCATTTTCCGAAAAAATGTGCAAAATTGTTAAAAAAATCGTCTAAAAATCAAAAAGTTTATGCAAGTAAACGAATACTTTTGCTTGATTTTATCCTTCTATCTTGCTATAATATACTTATAGAATTATGCAACTTTAACAGTTGATTTGAGTAGATTAAATTAGGAGCGTTATTTATGATCACTAAAGAGGTAAAGATTTTGAATGCAATAGGACTTCACGCAAGGCCTGCGACCTTCTTTATCCAGAAGGCGAACACCTATCCCTGTGCAATATGGGTTAAAAAGGACGATCGCACAGTCAATGCAAAAAGCCTCTTGGGAGTTCTTTCCTTGGGTATAGCTAAGGGCATGACCATCGTTCTTGAGGCTGACGGTCAGGACGAGGGACAGGCAATAGAGGGGCTTTGCGAGCTCATCGACAGTGGCTTTGACGAGCAGGGGCTCTGAGGCTGAGTTAATCAAAGATTTTGGGGGCTGTGCTGTGTACAGCCCCTGTTTACTCTATGCCGATACGGCAAGGGCAAGAATTTTCAGAGAGGGGTAGGATAGAATATGGCAACGAGAGCAGAGCTGCTTGAGAGAGCAAACGGACTTCCGCTCCGCCCTGGCGTATACATTATGCGCGATAGGTCGGGGAGAGTCATATATGTCGGGAAGTCGGCAAAGCTGAAGAATCGCGTTTCGCAATATTTCCAGAACAGCGAGAAAAATCTCAAGACCGAGAAGATGGTCGCGTCCGTATTCGAGTTTGACTATATTCTCTGTGATACGGAGATGGAGGCGCTCTCGCTCGAAAATTCCTTAATAAAGCAATACACCCCGAGATACAATATAAGGCTGAAGGACTCCAAGACCTATCCGTACATCAAGATCACGGATGGCGAGTATCCACGCATCGTTATGACGAGAAAGCGTCTTGCGGACAAGGCTAAATACTACGGTCCGTTCTCGTCGGCAGGCACGGCGTACGAGATAATGGCGCTTCTGAGCAAGACTCTCGGTCTACCCACCTGCAAGCTGAAATTTCCGCGTGATATCGGACGGGGCAGGGAGTGCCTTTACTATCAGATGAAGCAATGCTGCGGCGTCTGCATGGGGCACGTGAGTGCGGAGGAATACCGTGCGCTGATATCCTGTGCCGCGGACATTTTGCGTGGCAACACCAAAGAGGCGACTGCCACACTCGAGAGGCAGATGTACGAATATTCCGAGGCGGAGCGATACGAGGCGGCGATGAAGTGCCGCGACACGATACGCGCGCTCGAGAGGATAAAGGAGAGGCAGAAGGTCGTGGACTCGCCCGATGCGGAATACGACGTTGTTGCGCTCCACAGTGAGGAGCTATGCTCGTGCCTTTCGGTATATTCCGTGCGTGCGGGAATACTCGGCTCGAAGAACGATTACCTTTTCGGTGCGGACAAGATACTTGATCCTGCGGCGATCACGGCATTTCTTGTTGAGTATTACACGAACACGGACATAGTGCCTAAAAAGCTCGTGCTTGATGCGAGCGTGGAGGTCGAGGAGGAGCTGCTCTCCGACTTTCTGACACAGAGAAGGGGCAGCAGGGTGAGTATCTGGACGCCCAAGCGCACGGAGATGAAGAAGCTGTGCGAGATGGTGCTCGCAAACGCCAAGGATAGGGCGCAGGTCTATGTCAAGGAGAGCGAGAAGGACGATTCCACTCTGCAAAGGCTCGCACAGCTCCTTGAGCTTGAGCTGATACCCGAGAGGATAGAGGCATACGATATATCGAATATAGGCTCGGAGCACAAGACGGGCGGAATGGTCGTTTACGTTGGCGGAAAACCGCAAAAGAGCGATTACAGGAGCTTTAATATAAGGGATGTTGAGGGCACTGATGACTATGCGTGTATGCGTGAAACGCTCCGCCGCAGGCTCTCCCACCTCGGAGATGCGCAGGGCTCGATGGGCGAATATCCCGATCTGATACTGCTCGACGGCGGACGGACGCACGTCGCGACCGTGTTGACGGTGCTTGATGAGATGGGGCTTGATATCCCCGTTTTCGGTATGGTCAAGGACGATTTTCACAAGACACGCGCGCTCTGCACGGCGGATGCTGAGATAAGCATTGCACGTGAGCAGGCGGTGTACGGAATGATATACAGAATACAGGAGGAGGTACACAGGTACACCGTTTCACGAATGAGCACGGCAAAATCCAAGACTGTAAGGACCTCCTCGCTCGAAAAAATAAAGGGCATAGGCTCTGCCAAGGCAAAGAAGCTGCTGACGCATTTCGGCACGCTCAGCGCAATAAGAGAGGCGAGCGTGGAGCAGCTTTCTGCGGTGCGTGGCATCACGGAAGCGGACGCGGAGAGCATCTATGCATATTATCACAAGGGGTAGGTAAGGAATATGAGGATAATCACGGGAAGCGCAAGGGGGGCAAGACTGACGACGCCCGAGGGTGAGCATACCCGTCCGACGAGTGAGCGTGCGAAGGAGGCTCTCTTTTCCTCGCTCGGATACAGTATTTCGGGCGGAAGAGTGCTTGATCTCTTTGCAGGCTCGGGACAGCTCGGGCTTGAGGCGGCGAGCAGGGGCGCGCGCTCCGTTGTGCTCGTTGACAACGACGTTTCCGCTGTTGCGGCGATTCGGGCGAACGTAAAAAAGTGCAGGCTTGAGGACAGATGCACCGTCGTGCGCTCGGACTCACTTGCGTATCTTGACGGGTGCTCGGGGGAGAGTTTCGATCTCGTCCTTCTCGATCCGCCCTACGCGACCGCCCTTATAGACACAGCACTCACACGCCTTCTCGACCGTGGGCTTCTCGCACCAAGCTCTATTGTGGTCTGCGAGAGCGACAGAGAGGACATACTCTCCGAGAAAAATGCGGAGAGGCTTGATACTGTCAGGCTGATGAAGCACGGCGTTGCGAGGATAAGTATTCTGAGAGTTAAGGAGATATATAAATGAAGATAGCAATAGTACCCGGAAGCTTTGATCCGATGACGCTCGGGCATGTGAACATTGTCGAGCGTGCGGCGAGGCTCTTTGACAAGGTATATGTGGCAGTTATGATAAACGACAGCAAGAGCTACACCTTCTCACCCACGGAGCGCACCGAGATAGCGAGAGCGTCCTGCGCTCACATTCCGAACGTGGAGGTCATATTCGACGCAGGAATGCTCGCAGAGCTTGCAGGAAGGCTTGATGCGTGTGCGATAGTGAAGGGAATAAGGGACGAGAACGATTACAGGTACGAGTTTGAGATGGCGCAGTTCAACGCAAGGGGCTGTCCCACCACGCAGACCGTTTTCCTCCCCTGCGACGAGGGTGCGAGGGAGATAAGCTCCACCGCCGTCCGCAGAAGGCTGAGCAGAGGCGAGGACGTTTCCGACGTTATGTCGGAGAGGGCTATGCCGCTCGTTCTGAAATATATAAAGGAAAAGGCATAGGGATCTTACGATATTCCGTGCGCGTTCTAAATGCGAATGCTCGCTCATATATTTAACCGAAGATAAATCTGGAGGTTGTATATGAGCGAGCATACTATTTACAGGGATATCGCCGAGCGAACGGGCGGAGATATCTATATCGGCGTGGTAGGGCCTGTGCGAAGCGGCAAATCCACGTTCATAAAGCGTTTTATGGAGACGGTGATACTTCCGAACATCGAAGAGGGCTACGACAGGGAGCGTGCGCGAGACGAGCTTCCGCAGAGCGCAGGCGGCAGGACGGTGATGACCACCGAGCCGAAATTTATTCCCGACAGCGCCGTCCCCGTCGAGATGGGCGAGGGTGAGCGGATGCGTGTCAAGATGATCGACTGCGTGGGCTACATGATACCCGACGCGATGGGCACGCTCGAGGACGGGCAGGTGCGAATGGTCAGGACGCCGTGGCAGAGCGAGCCGATGCCGTTCTCCGATGCGGCGGAGCTGGGCACGCGAAAGGTGATAAACGAGCACTCCACCATTGGAATGCTCATAACGAGCGACGGCACGGTCGGCGACATACCCCGTCAGAGCTATGTTGAGGCGGAGGAGAGGGTGGTTCACGAGCTGAGAGCGATAGGCAAGCCATTCGCGCTTATACTCAATTCCGCGAGTCCCACATCGCCGCGCTCGATAGCCCTCGGGGAGGAGCTTGAGGAAAAATACGGCGCACCCGTGGCTCTCGTGAACTGTCTTGAGCTTGATGCGGAGGACATAAAGCACATTCTCTCGATGGTGCTCTCCGAATTTCCCGTAACGGAGATAAGGCTACGTCTGCCCGAGTGGATGCAGGCACTCGATGCGGAGCATCCGATCAGGAGATCCCTCCACGACGCCACCTGCAGGTGTGCGCAGACGGTGGGCAGAGTTGGGAGCATCAAGGACGCCTTCACGCCGATGGAGGGCAACGAGTACGTGGAGGGGCTGACCTTTGACGACATTGATTACGGGAGCGGACGTGTTAGGATCAGCGTAAGAAGCCCGCGCGAGCTGTATTTCAGGACTGTCAGCGAGCTTACGGGCTTCGACATCACGCGTGAGGAGCAGCTCGTGCGCATGCTTCGCGAATATTCCGAGAAGCGGAGTGAGTACGGGCGAATTTCCGAGGCTCTTGCAGACGCGGAGGAGAAGGGGTACGGGATAATAATGCCCGATGTGAGCAAGCTCCACTTAGAGGAGCCTGAGATAGTCAAGCGTCCCGGGGGCTACGGCGTAAGACTGCGCGCAGGGGCGGAGTCCATACACCTCATACGTGCGAACATTGAAACGGAGATCAGTCCGACGGTCGGAAGCGAGGCACAGAGCGAGGATCTTGTGAAATATATGCTTGAGGAATTTGAGGAGGATCCTCGCAGGATCTGGGAGTCGAACATCTTTGGCAAGACGCTGTATGAGCTTATCAATGAGGGATTACACACAAAGCTTGAGCACATTCCCGACGACTCGCGAAAAAAGCTCTCCGAAACGCTGGAGCGCATAATAAATGAAGGCTCGAGCGGGCTTATCTGCATAATACTGTAACCATTCAAAAAATATTAAAATATTAAATTGTGTCAAAGCTATTGACAAAATGGCGATTTTGATATAGAATGGTATGGAATAAAAAATCTATGCGTGCGATGCGACCTCGGATTTTGATCCAAGGTCGCATTATCTATGCCCGAAGATAGAGATAAAGGAGATCTTTTGCTATGAGATACGATGTTATAATAATAGGCGCAGGCCCCGGGGGTATTTTTACCGCATACGAGCTTGTGAAAAAGGGAAACGGGAGCCTGAGGATTGGCGTATTTGAGGAGGGCAACGAGCTGAATCGCCGCCACTGCCCCATTGACGGCAAAAGGGTAAAGACCTGCATCGGCTGCAAGACCTGCTCGATAATGAGCGGATTTGGAGGTGCGGGGGCATTTTCGGATGGAAAATACAATATCACAAACAGCTTTGGCGGCACGCTCCACGAGCACATCGGCAGGGCGCGCGCTCTCGAGCTTATGCACTACGTTGACGAGATAAATATGTCCCACGGCGGAGAGGGAACGAAGCTTTATACCACGGCAAATTCGAGATTTAAGAAGCTTTGCCTTGAGAACAAGCTCTACCTTCTTGATGCGTCCGTCCGCCATCTCGGAACGGATATCAACTATGTCGTGCTTGAAAATATATACGCAGAGCTTCGCGACAAGGTGGATTTCCACTTCAACACCCCCGTCGGCGACATTGAGATCATTGACGGCGGCTATCGCATCCACACGCCGAGCGGAGACCACGAGTGCGAGAGATGCGTCGTGTCGGTCGGACGTGTCGGCTCAAAGTGGGTGGAGGGCATCTGCAACGAGCTTGGGCTTGAGAAAAAGTCCAACAGAGTCGACCTCGGCGTTCGTGTTGAGCTTCCTGCGGTGGTATTTTCACATCTGACGGACGAGCTCTACGAGAGCAAGATCGTTTACAGGACGGAGAAATTCGAGGACAATGTTCGCACCTTCTGCATGAACCCAAAGGGCATGGTCGTAAACGAGAACACCAACGGTATCGTTACCGTCAACGGTCATTCCTATGAGGATCCTGCTCTCCAGACGGAGAACACGAATTTCGCCCTGCTCGTATCCAAGCATTTTTCCGAGCCGTTTGAGGACTCCAACGGCTACGGCGAGAGCATCGCAAGGCTCTCGAATATGCTCGGCGGCGGCGTCATCGTTCAGAGATTTGGCGACCTTATCCGCGGCAGACGCAGTACCGTCAAGCGCATTGAGGAGAGCACTGTCGTGCCCACGCTCGCGGCAACGCCGGGCGACCTCTCCCTCGTCCTGCCAAAGAGGATACTTGATGGAATAATCGAGATGATCTACGCTCTTGACAAGATCGCCCCCGGAACTGCAAACGACGACACGCTCCTTTACGGCGTGGAGGTCAAATTCTACAATATGGAGGTCGCCGTCAACGAGGATCTGGAGACGGTGCACAGGGGACTTTATATGATAGGAGACGGAAGCGGAATAACCCACTCGCTCTCCCATGCATCCGCAAGCGGCGTGCATGTTGCAAGAAGGATACTCGGCACAGACTGACGGACGGTGGATGGGATGCAAAGGCGCGAAAAATGCCGAAAATCCTTGATTTTTGCTCCTATCTGTGCTACAATAGAGAAAAATAAGTTTGAAATGGAAGCTGTAATGAAAAAACGTATTGGAAAGGTCGGAGAGCTTGCGTGGATCGTGGGAAACGTCATCTGCGCCTTCGGAAATTGCCTTATATCAAGGAGCGGACTCGGTGTTTCGTCGATAATCGGCCCTGCCTTCGTGCTCAGTGATCATCTGAGGTCGCTGAACAGTATATTTACTGTCGGTATGTGTGAGTATATGATACAGGGGCTCCTGCTCGCGGTCTGCTGTCTGCTCATCGGCAGATTTAAGCCGAAATTTATATTCACCGTCTGCAACATTCTCTTTTATGGTGCGTGCTTCGATATCGTGGACGTGATCCTTGCAGGCGTCGTGCCGAGTGGGATCTGGGAGCAGATCGGTGTGGCGGCGCTCGGAACGCTCATTGCGGGCTTTGCGGTGGCGATAATGCTCCGCACGTACATACCGCCGTCAGCGTACGAGATCTTCGTTAAGGAGGTCGCTATTGCAAAAAGGCTCGATATGGGCAGGATGAAGCTCATCTTCGATGCATCGATGCTCATCATCGCTGTCGTTATGATGCTCGTGCTCATCGGCGAGTGGAGATGGGATCTTATCGGAGCTTACACGCTCATAAATGCGGTGATAAATTCCGTGGTCGTTGCGTTCTTCGGGAAGCTTATTGATAAGGTGTTCGATTTCACGCCCGCCTTGCCGAGGCTGTATAATTGGCTTGAGTCAAATTCGGATAAATAGTATTTTTTACTTAAATATCGCACATAATAGTGTTAGCTCTTATGTGCGATATTTTTATTTTACTGAATTTGAGGTGAGGATAAGCTATGACAAATAAACCAAGGATATGCAGATGCTGTGCAAGGGAGATACTTGACAGCAGGGGAAATCCCACGCTCGAGGCGACGGTGGTGCTCGACGACGGCACGGTCGGAGTTGCCTCCGCTCCATCGGGCGCGTCCGTTGGCTCAAATGAGGCTCACGAGCTTCGAGATGCGGACAGGGGCAGATATCACGGGCTTGGCGTGCTGGATGCGGTATCGAACGTCTGCCGCGTTATTTCGCCCGAGCTCGTCGGAATGTGTGCGACGGAGCAGTACGAGATAGATAGGGTGCTCTGCGAGCTTGACGGCACGGAGGACAAGGGGGTGCTCGGTGCTAATGCGATCCTTGCGGTCTCTCTTGCCTGCGCGCGTGCCTCGGCTAATTATTACCGCACGCCGATATACAAATACCTCGGCGGTATCGACACTTACCGTATGCCCGTGCCGATGCTCAACGTTCTCGGCGGCGGTGCACATTCGTCGAACAGTCTCGATATACAGGAGTATATGCTCGTGCCCGTGGGCGCTCGGAGCTTTGCGGACGCGTTGAGAATGGGGAGCGAGATATATCACAATCTCGGAAATATATTAAAGGAGCGTGGGCTATGCGCCTCTGTCGGAGATGAGGGAGCGTATGCGCCCGATCTTGACGGCGAGGAGCAGGCACTCGGGCTTATCGTGGAGGCGATAGAGCGCAGCACCTATTCGACCTCCGACGTAAAGATAGCACTTGATGCGGCGAGCAGCGCGTGGTATTCCTCGGAGAGCGGGGAATACACGACGCTCAAGGGGAAAAGGCATTTTACGCACGAGGGGCTGATAGAATATTATGCTCACCTTGCGGATAGCTACCCCATCTGCTCGATAGAGGACGGGCTTGCCGAGGGGGATCTTGAGGGCTGGCAGATGCTTACTGAGAGGCTCGGCGGCAAAATGATGCTCGTCGGGGACGATCTCTTTGTTACCGACTCCGCACGGCTCTGCGACGGGGCGGAGATGGGAATTGCCAATGCGATACTCATAAAGCCAAATCAGATAGGCACACTCAGCGAGACGATGCGGACGGTGCGAGCGGCGCGCGATGTGGGGTACAGCTATATCCTCTCCCACCGCTCGGGCGAGACGGAGGACACCACCGTCTGCGATATCGCCGTCGCACTCTCCGCACCCTTCGTCAAGCTCGGTGCGCCCTGCCGCGGAGAGAGGATCGCAAAGTACAATCGCCTCCTGCGTATCGAGGGATCGGCGCACGGGGAGCTGGAATATGGCACGGGAGCACCGTACAGACTCATAAAAAACGGCGAAAATACACGATTTAACTAAAAAATTAAGATTTTTCAAAAAAATTTTCAAAATCTCTTGCAATTTTGAGCATTGTGTGCTATAATGTCTAATGTTCGTAAACTATTTATGTAAATCGTGCGTTTTAACGCTTAATCAGGAGGTGTCATTATGGCAAAGTGCAGTATCTGCGGCAAGGGCGTCGTTTTCGGTCAGAATGTTTCTCACTCTCACCGCAAGACGAACAGAAGCTGGAAGCCCAACATCAGAAAGGTAAGAGCGATCGTTAACGGCACTCCCGTTACAGTTTCGGTTTGCTCTCGTTGCCTTCGTTCGGGCAAGGTCAATCGTGCTTAATTAACGTAAAAAGCTGGCAGACATACCGTCTGCCGCCTTTTTATTTCTATGGGAGGGATCGGATCAAAATGTTTGCATATATAAGTCAGAGGGCGGATAGTGAGATCCTTTGCGCCCTCGGGGAGCGTGGTGTGGAGGTGCGCACGGTCGCCCCGTACCCAATGCTCGCAGAGCCCGTGGCATCGCACGCGGATATGCTCATGCTCGATATCGGTAATACCGTACTTGTGCCGAGGGGATTTTCGGCGGAGCTGTCGGGCTTTGATGATGTCATTACTATTCCGGAAGCGATGGGGGAGATGTACCCTCGGGACGTTCTGCTCAATATCGCTCTTGTGGGTAAGGTCGCAATAGCAAATACCCGTACCGCCTCACCCACGGCTCTTGCGTACCTTGCGGAGCATGGGTGGCGCATAAGGCACGTAAATCAGGGCTACGCACATTGCTCCACCTGCCGCGTTGGGGAGAGCGCGATCATGACCGCCGACGAAGGAATAGCCCGTGTGGCACGCGAGGAGGGGATCGATGCTCTTTTGATACGTAGTGGATATATCGACCTGCCGCCCTACGGCTACGGCTTTATCGGCGGCGCATCGGGCAGTACGGACGGGGCGGTCTGGCTCTGTGGCTCGCTCGATCACCACCCCGACGGCGAGATGATAAGAGAATTCTGCCACGGAAAACGGATAGAGATCATTGAGCTTTCCAATAAACCCCTCTCCGACGTTGGGGGGATAATATTCAAATAAAAAATCAGAATGAGAACATTCTGATTTTTTATTTATCTATATTTTACTGATTTTATACCCAAGGCGGTCGAGGCGTGAGGCTATGAGCGCATCGTCAACGTCGCGGGAATAGCTTACTGTGAGGGTGGAGGTGCGGAGGTCGACTCTGCCGCTGACGCCTTCAATGTCGTTCACGGTCTCCTCGACACGCTGAGCGCAGGCAGAGCACTTCATTCCCTCGACCTTGAATTTCTTTTTCGCCACGACGGAGCGAAGTCTTTTTCTTTTTATTTTATAGCCACCGCCACAGCAGCCGCTACGGCGTGTAAAATGCTTCACCGTCTCGATAATGCCGATAAATGCCACGAGCACGATGAGAGCCAAAATTATATAATCCTTCATATCTACCCCTTTCACTATACTCAAAATGCGACTCACAGAGCCGCATTTTCAGTATATTCTTTATTTTTCGGTGCGTTCGGAGCCGCATTTGCAGCCCCCGACACCGCATTGTTTAGCATAGGGACAGCCTATGCACCTTTCGCCGCGTTTTTTTGCTCTGTAAAGGTAAATGGAGATACCTGCGACCACGGCGGCAATTATCAAAATAACAATAACATCAGTCAGCGTCATAGCTTATGCATGAGCCCTCAGCTCTTTATTTGTAGCGAGGATCCTCCAGACGAGGATGCCTGCAAATGCGAGAACTGCAACAAGTCCGCCGATAGCGGCACCGACATTGAGAAGGGAAGCGTCGGTGAGGAGCGTGCCTATGGTGTAGACAAGGTAAGCGACGCTATATCCTGTGCCGAGCTGGAGTCCGATTCCGCCCCAGAGCCACTTTGCGCTCTTCATCTCGGAGGTCATAGCACCGATAGCCGCAAAGCACGGGGGCGTATAAAGGTTGAACATCATATATGCGAGAGCGGCGACCTTGGTTATGGCGATAATGCCTGCTACCTCAGCACCTGCGCCCTCGAGTATCTCGAGCTCGTCGGGATCTATGAGATTTTCAAGTCCTACGAAGCATACAGCAAGTGTACCGACGACGTTCTCCTTTGCGATAAATCCCGTGATAGCCGCCGCCGCGAGCTGCCAAGAGAACACGCCGACGATCGGAACGAGAAGGTATGCAAAGGGATCTGCGATGGATGCGAGAATGGAGTCGTTTGCGTTTTCAGCAACGGTGAAGCTCCATGTGAAGCTCTGCATGATCTGCACTGCCATATTGCAAAGCAGGATGATGGTGGCTGCCTTTACTATGTATGCCCAGCCGCGTGAGCACATCGACTTGAACGCACCCCAGAAGGAGGGAACCTTATAGTCGGGAAACTCTATGATAAAGAAGGATTTTTTGTTTCTGTTGCCTGTGATGGCATTGATGAGAAGTGCGCCGAGGAAGATGAGCACGATGCCCGTGAAATAAGCAAGTGTGCTTACCCAACCGGAATTGTCAAAGAACGCACCTGCAAAGAGCGAGATGACGGGGATCTTTGCACCGCAGGGCATGAAGGGTGTGAGCATCGCCGTAGCTCTGCGCTCACGCTCGTTCTTTATCGTTCTCGATGCCATGATTCCGGGAACTGCACAGCCTATACCGATAACGAAGGGAATGACGCTCTTGCCCGAGAGCCCGACCTTCTTGAAGATGGGATCGAGCACTACCGCAACACGGCTCATGTAGCCGCAGTCCTCAAGGAGAGCGATGAGAAAGTAGAGCACCATGACAAGGGGCAAAAATCCAACGACCGCGGAAACACCGCCGATCACGCCGTCAACGAGTATTGCGGAGAGCAGGGGATTTGCATCTGCGAGCATCTCGCCCGCCCACTCTTGGAAGGATTCGAGCACGCCCACGAGAAGATCTGCGATGGGCTGACCTACCCAGACCTGCGATATCTGGAAAACGAGGAACATTACGACTGCGAAGATCGGGATGCCGAGCCACTTATTCGTGAGGATCTCGTCGATCTTATCGCTGACGCTTATGTCCTTTGTGAGGACCTTCCTCTGCTCAACGCTCGAAACTATGGAATTGACAAATTCAAATCTCGCCTTATCCGCCTCAAGCACTGCCTCGCAGCTGGTAATGTCAACGTAGCCGTGCTTATAGGGCGCGTCCTGAGCCGTGCCTGCGCGCTTTACTGCGGTGGCAACGAGCTCCTTCAAGCCCTCGCCCGAGGTGGAAACGGTGTTTACTATGGGGCAGCTGAGCTTTTTTGCGAGAAGCTCGACGTCGATGTGCGTTTCCTTCTTCTCGTTGATGTCGCTCTTATTGAGTGCGATGACAACGGGAACACCGAGTTCGAGAAGCTGTGTGGTGAAGAAAAGGGAACGGCTGAGGTTGCTCGCATCGACAATGTTGATGATAACGTCGGGATTTTCGTTCTTGACGTAATCACTCGTAACGCTCTCCTCGCTCGTAAAGGGCGACATTGAATATGCGCCGGGAAGGTCAACGGCGATAAGTCGCTCACCGTTCGAGTAAATGCCCTTGATGGGGTGCTCTTTTTTGTCAACGGTAACGCCCGCCCAGTTTCCGACCTTTTCATTTCTGCCCGTGAGAGCATTGTACATGGTCGTCTTGCCTGAGTTGGGGTTTCCCGCAAGTGCGATTCTCATATTTTTTCCTCCAAAATATATAAAATAATTTATTGACGTGAATTTTTGACGGCTTGTGAGTTAGCATTTGCTAACCGACAGCCAAAAAATTGAAGGCTCATTGCCATCCACCGCCTATCGGGGGCGAGGGGGCATTTGTCAAGCCTCAATTTCGATAAGATCGGCAAGCTGATTGTCGATATTATACCTTGCATCCTTGACGGAGACCGTGCAACCGCTCTTTCTGCGTGTTACGACCGTGATCCTCTCGCCGACGTAGCAGCCGAGGGTAAAGAGGAAGGAGTCGAGCTCTTCGTCGTTAGTGTTAATGCTTTTTATGATACATTCCTTGCCTTTTTCAACACTTAAAAGCGTCATTTTAACAGCGAACCTCCATTTGTAATTATTTAGTTAGCCTTCGCTAACCGATTGTTATTATATACCCACGGTCCGCATTTGTCAATAGATTTTTTGAAATTTTTTCCGAATTTTTGATTTTTGTGAATATGCTCAAACCGAGCCGCTGTTTTTCCCAAAAATCCGCACATTTTTGACAATGAGATGAATGATCTCTCGTTCGCTCTCCCTCGTTCGCGTAGCGAATATATCGAGCGCCGTAGGCGGATATCGAAACGTCCACCACCCCACGCAGCCCGTGTTGCCGAAGCGATGGTAACCCACAATCCGTATGGCTACGGAGAGCGATTTTAGGATTTTGAAAAAAAGCAGGAGGAGCAGACTCCTCCTGCATTATAGAACAGGGATACAAAATCACTTATCCATATTTAAGAGCTTGATTTCCTTTTGGTATACCAAATCGGGATATGATCATTTCTTACCGAGTCTATCCTCGAGCGCATCAAGCTCCAGATACAGCTCCCGTGGCACACGCTCGCCGACGGTGAAATAGAAATTGCGAATATCGGCTGCCTCATCGAGCCATTCCTTGCGGTCGATGCTCAGCAGCTCCTCGATATCGGAGACCGTACAGTTATCAAGCCCCTCAAGGCAGATATCTTCGGCGTTTGGCAGATAGCCTATCTCCGAGCGACGTGCTCCGACCTCTCCGTCACAGCGGCGGAGTATCCAATCGAGCACGCGCATATTATCGCCGAAGCCTCGCCAGAGGAAGTGCCCCTCTGCGTCCGTTCTGAACCAGTTGACGTGGAAGATCCTTGGAGGATCGGATATGCTTCCTCCGATCTCAAGCCAATGTGCGAAATAATCGCCCATATCGTAGCCGACGAAGGGACGCATCGCCATAGGATCACGTCTTACAACGCCTACCTTGCCCGTGGCGGCTGCGGTTGTTTCACTCGCCATCGACGAGCCGACGAACGTTCCGTGTGTCCACGAGAAGGACTCGTAGACGAGGGGCGCGAGCCTTGCTCTCCTGCCGCCAAAGACGATAGCGGAGATCGGCACGCCGAGAGGATCGCGGAATTTATCCGAGAGGCAGGGGCAACCCTCCGCAGGGGCGGTGAAGCGTGAATTGGGGTGCGCTCCGAGCGTTTTGGAATCGGACTTGACGTATTTTTCGGGATCCCAGCTCTCGCCTCGCCAATTTATGGCGTTGTGGGGCGGCTCATCATCAAGTCCCTCCCACCAAACGGTGTTTTTGTCGAGATCGTGGACTACATTTGTGAATATCGTATTTTTCTGAACGGTATGCAGAGCGTTGGGATTCGTGCGCTCGCTCGTTCCGGGGGCGACACCGAAGAAGCCGTTTTCGGGATTGATCGCCCAGAGCCGCCCGTCCTTGCCCTTGCGAAGCCACGCGATATCGTCGCCGAGGCAACGCACGCGGTAGCCGAGCGATGTGTAGTGCTCGGGCGGCACGAGCATTGCGAGATTTGTCTTGCCGCACGCCGAGGGAAAGGCGGCGCAGATGTATTTTTTATCGCCGTCGGGACGCTCCACCTCAAGTATGAGCATATGCTCCGCAAGCCAGCCCTCGTGCCGTCCGAGATAGGACGCTATGCGCAGGGCGAAGCATTTTTTGCCGAGCAGAACGTTACCGCCGTATGCGGAATTTATCGACCAGATCGTATTATCCTCGGGGAAATGCGCGATGTACCTGTTCTCGGGATCGAGCTGTGCGACCGCGTGCAGTCCTCTGACAAAATCGCCATTTTCGCCTATTGCCTCCAGCACGTCGATTCCAGCGCGCGTCATTATGAGCATATTGAGCACGACGTATATTGAATCCGTAAGCTCAATACCGTATTTTGCGAACGGAGAGCCGACGATGCCCATTGAATAGGGAATGACGTACATCGTCCTGCCGTGCATCGCTCCGCGGTAGAGGCGTGAGAGCCTTGCGTAGCACTCGGAGGGATCCATCCAATTATTTATATTGCCTGCGTCCTCACGGGAGCGTGTGCAGATAAAGGTTCGGTCCTCGACGCGTGCCACGTCGGAGGGATCGCTCCTGTGAAGATAGCACCCTGGCATAAGCTCCTCATTCAGATGAATAAGCTCGCCGCTCTTGCACGCGGTGGCACGAAGCTCCTCTGCCTGCTCCTGCGAGCCGTCGATGAGAACGATCCTATCCGGCTCGGTCATCCTCGCGCAGTCCTCTATCCAGCGTATCAGCTCCTTATTGCCAAGTGCTCTGATTCTGTCCATATATACCTCCGAAAATACTGAATAATAACATTTTATGCTGTATTTACATTATTGTATCACAAATTCACGGTTTCTTCAATAGACTTTAGAGATAGTGCTGAAAATTTTTTCAAAAAAATATTGAACAAATGTTTGCATTTTTGCAAAAAGTGTGCTATAATTGGGACATAAACCACTAAGTGGACCAAATTTGGTCCGGATCGGAGAAAAATATGAAGCATAACGATCTTACGGAGAAGGAAAGACGGGTATTTGATTATCTTGTCAGCTCGATAAATGAAAACGGCTACGCACCCTCGGTCAGGGATATCGCCGCCTCGCTCGGAATCAAGAGTACCTCGAGCGTTCACCTCTATCTGCACAATCTCGAGTCCAAGGGAATGATAGAGCAGGACGCAGGGAAGAGAAGGACTATACGCATCTGCGCACCCTTTGCGGGAATGGGCAGAGTGCCTCTGCTCGGCGCGATCACCGCAGGAAGTCCGATACTCGCCGTGGAAAATTTCGAGGGTTATGTCGATCTCCCGTGGAATAGTCCCAAATATCCCGAGGGGGAGCTTTTTGCGCTCAGAGTCAGGGGTGAGAGTATGATCGAGGCAGGGATACTTGACGGGGATATCGTGATCGTTCACAGGTGTAGCTACGCTGACAACGGCAGGATCGTCGTCGCGCTCGTCGGAGACGAGGCAACGGTAAAGACGTTCTATAAGGAGATGGGGCACTACCGCCTCCAGCCCGAAAATTCCACGATGCAGCCCATTATCGTCGACGAGGTCAGCCTACTCGGCACGGTCATAGCGTCGGTCAGAAGCTATGAGTGATAAAATATCGAAAAATAAAAATAATTTTTGAAAAATTTCAAAAAAGGTATTGACATTTTTGAAAAAACGTGTATAATAACATTGTTGTGTTGATAAACACGGCAAGCGAGAGTGGCGGAACAGGCAGACGCGCACGTTTGAGGGGCGTGTGGGAGACCGTACGGGTTCGATTCCCGTCTCTCGCACCAAAAAACCACTTGCTATGCAAGTGGTTTTTTTTCAGTTAAGCTTGCCTTGCGGCACGAGAAGCGTCTGCGGACGTTGGTGGACTCAACTTCACTTTGTGCGCAGCACAAAGCTTCACTAAAGCAATAGGCTTTTACTTCACTGCAAAGCAACTTCACTTTGTGCGCAAGCACAAAGCTTCACTAAAGCAAAAAATCACGCCGAGGCGTGATTTTTTTGCTTTATTACTGATAGAATGTATTTCCGCCGATGAATTCGCGGACGATGCTCGTGGGTGGGATCTCGTTTTCGACATCCGCCTCCTTGACATAGTTAAGGAGTCCGACCATCGCACGCACCTGCTCATAACATTCCTCGCTGGGATCTATATCCTGCAGGAGTGGGAAGATATACTTCTTGATGACTGCGAGCTCATAGAGCGTCGAGCTATTGAAGATGACGTCTGCGTTCTCCTGATAGGGGAAGATCCATCTTTCCTCGCCGCGTCTTACGGAATCCCACATTGCGAGAGTTCTCTGAACGGTCGCGCCGCGGCTCTCGAAATCCCTGACCGTTCTGCGGAGCAGGCGGAGCGTGCTCGTGGGTATCCTGTTATGGTCGTCGAAGTTGAGGGGGAGCAGGGGGCTTGCGTAGACTCTGAAAACGAGCTTGGGATCGAGGTCGTCGGGAATGAGCACGGGGTTGAGTCCGTGTATACCCTCGACGATGATGATCGAATTCTCCTGAAGGCGGAGCTTGTGTCCCGTCCACTCGCGCTGTCCCTTCTTGAAATTGAAGGACGGCAGCTCGATCTCCTCGCCTGCAAAGAGCGCACGCAGATGCTCACCGAAAAGCTTTGTATCTATGGTGTTGATATGCTCAAGGTCGATCTTGCCGTCGGGCCCGGGAGCGATGAGGTCGCGGTCGAGGTAGTAGTCGTCAAGGCTCATAAGGATCGGCGACATTCCGTGAACTCGCAGCTGAATGGCGAGGCGGTTTGCGCTCGTGGTCTTGCCCGATGAGCTTGGTCCTGCGAGCATTACTGCCTTTGCACCGCGCTCGCAGATCATATCGGCGATCTGTGAAAATCTCTTTTCGTGGAGCGCCTCATTTACTCGGATAAGCTCACGGATCTTGCCACTCTCGACGAGCTCGTTGAGGTCGGCAACGGTCTCACAGCCCATCAGCTGACTCCAGCGCTTGCCCTCGGCGTAGACGTTGAAGAGGTTGGGCATCTCCTTATACTCGGATATCGTATCGGGATCCTTGGGATCGGGAAGAATGAAAATAAATCCCTCGGGTGCTTCAACTATATTATACGAGCGGAGGAAGCCCGTGGACGGTGCCATCTCTCCGTAGAAATAATCTGCGTAGCCGTCGCGCTCGTAGATGGTGAAGTAATCCTTACCGCGGTACTTGAGCAGTCTGGTCTTATCTATCTGACCGTCGCGTGCGTAGAGGTCGATCGCCGCCTCAATAGGTATCCTGCGGCGGAGAAGGGGGAAGTCCTCCTCGACTATTTTTGCGACCTCGGACTTGAATTCGGATACGGAGAAGCGATCCGTTCCGCTGACGCTGAAGTATATGGAATTTCCGAGTGTGCAGCTCATTTTTGCTACTCCCTCGGGGTAAAGACGCTTGAATGCGAGGAAAAGAATGAACTGTGCTGTGCGCGTATATGCCTCGCGTCCTGAGGGCTCGCTGTAACGGTAGAGGCGAACGATGCCTCCCGAGGCCTCAACTGCGCGTCTGATGGTCTCTCTGTCGGGGGTAATATCCTTTGAACGGAGAGGAACGTAATTAAGTGTGAAAACACGACCTGCGAGCTTTGCAACTATCGGATCGGTTGAGAGCTTTCCGTGGACGAGTCCAAGCTCCATTGTCATATCGTAAAGGGACATATCCGCCCTTGCTTGGAATTCGTGTCCGTCAATATAAAGCTTCATATATTTTATCTCCTTTCGAAATACTGTTACCGTGTTACTGTGATTTGAGGAAGGGTGAAAAAAGGGCTGACAGACCATACGGCAGGATACGCCGCGGTAGTCAACCATTATCGGTGGTCGTAGAAACATCTGCCCATATCGCAGATTTATACCTCTTCCTCTGGAATATGATATCACATATTTTGCCACGTGTCAAGGGTTTGGACGAATTTTGTGAAAAATATATATAAAAAATTCACTCTTATGCCAAAAAAAGTTGTTAGTTTTTCACATTTTTACTAAAAAAATATCGAAATTTCAAGCATATCCCCCAAGGCTTACCTTGGGGGATATGCTTTGGTTAGGGCTAAATTATGAGAAAGTGCCGATCTCGGATCTCGCAGTCCTCTGCAGCAGGCTCGGAGATCGAATTTTTCTCTGCAAGCTCGCCCACCTCGACGCCATATCTCCTTGCAATATCCCACAGCCCCTCGCCCTGCGTGGGGTAGTAGAGCAAGGTCTCGCCCACTGTGCGCTCACGTTTTTCTCCGAGGGTGATCGAGTCCGCAAGCTCGATCTCTGCGCTCTCCTGCGCGAGAATACAGAAGGCTAACTCGCAGTCGGCGATGATACGCTCCCCGTCGCTCCGCACGCGCGGTGAGATGGGGCGTACCTCCGCAAGAAGGCGCAGATCGTCGCCTCCGCTCAGCTCTCCTGCGTCTCCGCAGTCGCAGGAATAGCGATAGGGAAGCGTTAGCTCGCACACTCCGTACTCCTCACCGTCGCGGTAGATGATGCGGTATACGCAATCGCCCTCAAGCGTGAGTCTGCCACCGACACGCTCCGCACCGCCTACTGTCGCGTGGGCGCTGACGTCGATTATAACTGCGTCCTGCGGCATACCGATATCGGCAAGGGGGCGAGTCTCGTTCTGCGTCAGATTTCCGTTCGCACATAGCACGGGCAGGGAGATGCGCACGCTCCGCGTACCGACCTCGGAATGACGCTCTGTGGAATATGCATCGCAGATATAGGTGCTCTCAACGCTCTCCTGAGTTAGCAGGCAGGCGTCGATATCGACCTCCGCCGAGATCCCGTCCTCCGCCGTGCTTACCCTGATATCACGAATATTAGCGCTCGCCCCGCACTCCGCACCGACGGGATGATCGCAGTCGACGCTTATCGCAAAGGGAAGTCGCCTTACCAACGTGATGGGGTGCTCGCTCTCGCCGTCGTTGCAGTAGAGTATACGGAGCATGACCTCCCCTCGCACGCCTATCTTGCCGCCGAGAGCCGAGCATTCCGAGACGAGTGGCTCTGCCTGCGTGCCTATTATCCTTGTGCTGTCGGCGTCCGTGTCCGTTGGAATGTGCTCTGTGAGCGTCTGAACGTCCGAGCGCACCCTACCGACGCGCGAGACGTGCACCCTGCGTGTGCGGTTCTGCAGCGTGCCGCTCTCCCTGCTCTCACCACCTGAAACGGTGGGCGTGTAAAAGGCGGGGGAGAGGGCGAGCGTATGCTCCGAGATGCGAGTGCGTATGCTGAGCCTTCTCGGACCGAGAACGCGAGCGGAGACGCTCTCGTAGGTGCAGAGGTGGACCACCGTCAGATCTCCTGCCCCTGCGGATTCTGCGGTGAATTCAAAGGGCGTGCTCGTGATGCGGTTATCCGTGAGCGTGGCGGAGTAAAGCTCCCCGTCCGAGCCGAGATAAAGTATTCTGAATACGAGCTCCGAGCGCATTTCCGCTCCCGTGCCGCTGAGAAATTCCCCCTCAGAGAGAATATTTACGCGAGTGTCGAGCAGTCGGCGTATCTCGGGCTGATAATCGGGCAGGGAAAGCTCCGAGACCACCTCGCTCTCGCTCGAGCGGTCGCATACGGGCATCTGTGGGAAATATCCCGTCTCCATTCGTGTGTTTTCCATATTGATCCTCCGTTTCCGCCGCTGTATTTATCCTTTGAGCGGCGTGTTCGCATTTTTTGTAAATTCTATGAAGTTTTTTCGCATTTTATGATGATGTGGGGCGTGCCGACAAAAAAATACCGTTTTCCTGCCCGTGGGGGCAATTTTTTCTTGACAAATCCCACATATTGGAGGTATAATATAGGTAAATCAAGCATTGGGGAGATTATCCTATGAAGAAAACACTGATATCCATACTGTCACTTATCGCCGTACTCGCGGTCTGTGCTTGCCTGCTCTGCGCGTGCGAGGGGCAGAGAGATCTTAAGGGCGAGTTTTTCGGCGAGGAATACCTTGACAGCATGGGTGTTCGCACTCTGCCGTCTCCGAGCCTTGACAGCTCAGTTCTGCGTGACGGCAAAACGCTCTATCTCAACCTCAGCGACGAGGAATACATCGCGTACTATGCAAAGCTGATAGGATATTTGCGCGCGAGGACGGATATATACAACCTCTCGAAGGTGGAACATTCGACGTATCTTATGATCATTCCGACAGGCTACATCTGCAGTCCCATCGGCGATGGCTTTGTGCCGAGCTGTGAGTCGGTGAACCTTATGTTCTCGCTCACCGAGGAGCTTGGTGAGGATGGCGAGCTTGAGTCGCCGATATGTATTTCCCTCACACGCAAGAGCGGAACGCACACATACTCGGGCTTTTCGTATAATTGCTATATGACCATCAGCCAAAGCAATGTCGGCTCGGTAGTCCTCGACCGTTGCTATTACGACCACACATACGAGGAGATCGCAGAGTACCGCGTTCCGTCGGGCGGCGAAATACAGTTTATAAAATATTACACCTGCATCTATTGCGGCGCGTCCAATTTTTCCAAGTTCATCGGCGATATGAAATACTACAAGGTCAGCGTGGATCAGGGTGGTGAGTACATCGTGCGCACCCTGCCCGACGAATATATTTCCGGCATACGCATGGACGTCTGCGTCGGTAAGCTTCACAGCAATCTCATCCTGACCGTCAACGGTATACAGATAGAAGGTCACGCATCGGACGACGATTCTCTCTGGCACTACACATTCGTGATGCCCTGTAAGGATATCACGATAAGCATAATTGATCCGAGCGTGCCTATAATAAAGGATCTCTCGGAGATCACTCCGTGGCTCGGTGAGCTGGAGGCGAGCGATATTGCGCAGATAAAGTACCGTACATCACAGTACGGAATTGCGTCGGGCTTGCCCGTTACCGTAAATTCCACGTCGGATAGGGAGAAGATCGAAAGCATTCTATCCGCTCTCAAGACTCTTGAGATGAGCAGCAGCGGATCAATTAACAATCCCGAGGCGGGCAAGGGCAAGGAATTTGTGTTCGTCCTCTCCGACGGCACGGTTCGCAGTATCTATTTTCAAGAGGGCAGCTATACATTTTTTGATAACTTTTTATCAAGCACCTTAGATATTTACCACACCGACTACGTACCGAGCCTTCGCGGCACGGTAACGTACTCGCTCACGTATTTCGATATACAGCCCGTCCACCCTGCGCTCTACGACGAGGCGAGCGGTGGTTTCGCGGTAAGGGAGGACTATGTGATAGACCTCAGCGAGCTTGAATTCACCGTCTGTACGGAGAGGGAGCTTGAGGGCACGAGGGTGCTGTGCAAGACCTCGGGCGGAGAGTCGGAGCTTGAGATAATGGGCAATACCACCTTCAAGATCGGCAATACCTGCTACAAGCTCGTAAATACCACCTTCCGTGACGCATTTACACTTGTATCACAATGATCAAGCCTATCAGATAATAAAAAAGCAAAACGGTCAAAACCGTTTTGCTTTTTGTTTTTAAGATCCGCTCTGCGGAGATATGGTTACAAGTATGATTCCTATCGTACCGTCGTAGGATATGCCCTCTCCCGAGACGGAGAAGTAGGCATTACTGCACGGTGCTCCCAACAGGGTAGTGCCCTCGGCACTTGCAAGGGGGAGAGTGGATGCTGCCAGCTCCGCATACGCTCCTTCGCTGTCCAAGGCGTAGAACTTACCCACGATTCCTAAACCGTTTGCAGGTTGGAAGGTAAACACCGCATCTATCGCGGTATTTGAGTGGTTGGTCACTTCAATGGGGAACATATCTACGTCCCATTTGCCTGCCACCACGCCCTCGTAGGCGTGCTTGACTGCGTTCCACGTCCCCTTGCTTCCGCCGTCGTAGTTAAAGACCATAGCGTTCCATTCGATGCTGACGGAGATGATGCTTCTCTTGCTCGTTGCCGACTGCTGAAACGTTCCGTCAACGTCGATGGTGTACTCACCGACTCCGACGCCACCCTGCTGTGGGGCTGCGACGGCGGTGAGGGATGCAAGCAGGAGAATTGCCAAGAGCAGAGCGATCGCTGATAATTTTTTCATAGCGTCGTTTCCTTTCTATTTTGTATCATTCATCCGCTTTGGGGACTATTATTATCTCTGCGAACGTCTTGCCGTCGAAGGTCGCACCGACGCCTGCCGTGGCAGAAGTCGTTTCGTCGCGCTCGAGCTGTCCCTCGACGAGAGTGAGCGTTACCTGCGTTGCGTCGTCGATGAAATTTCCGTTGATAGTTTTGAACGTGAATATGCCTGTAAATGTAATGCTCCTTAAGGCAGTGCATCCATTGAATACATCAGTATATAAGGTAACGGACGGCAGCTCGATGCTGACGAGCGAGGTGCAATTTTCAAATGCAGAGTCCTTTACCGTATTAACATTAGGTATATCGATCGTGGTGAGACTGCTACAGCCCACAAATATGCCAATGCTTAGGGTTTCTATTTTAGGAAGTGAGACGGATTGCAGGTTAGTGCAGCCTTGGAAAGCATAATCTGCAATAATTATTGCCTCAGGCAGGGAGATGGACTGCAGGCTATCGCAACCTTTGAAAGCATAAGTTCCAATATTTGTTGCCTTGGGCAGAGAGATGGACTGCAGGCTATCGCAGTCTTGGAAAGCATAATTTTCAATATTTGTTGCCTCGGGCAGGGAGACGGACTGTAGATTATCACAGTATATGAAAGCACTATTTCCAATATTTGTTGCCTTGGGCAGAGAGATGGACTGCAGGCTACCGCAGTCATGGAAAGCATAATTTCCAATATTTGTTGCCTCGGGCAGGGAGACGGACTGTAGATTATCACAGGATGCGAAAGCACTATATCCAATACTTGTTGCCTTGGGTAGAGAGACGGACTGCAGGTCATTGCAGTTTCCAAAAGCAGTATTTCCAATATTTGTTGCCTCGGGCAGAGAGACGGACTGCAGGTCAGTGCAGTTTAGAAAAGCATAATTTCCAATATTTGTTGCCTTGGGCAGAGAGATGGACTGCAGGCTACCGCAGTGATGGAAAGCATAATCTCCAATATTTGTTGCCTCGGGCAGGGAGACGGACTGCAGGCTATCGCAGGATTGGAAAGCTTCATATCCAATACTTGTTGCCTTGGGCGCACTGAAATTTTTTATTTTAGTGTGATCAAATGTACCATCTAAAATTTTTGTGGTATCGAGGAGCGTGAGATTATTAAGTGAGGTAAAATTCGATATGAATGATCTCAGATCGTCACCCGCTTCTAAAATGCCCGATATCGTGAGATCAGTGACATAGCTACAGGCTTTTACCTGATCAAATATAGTCATATCTGAGGATTTGATATTTAATACACTTATATGTGCTTCGTCTATAGCTTGGAACACGTCCTTCACTTCCTCTGATGATGTAAAGCCTGTGAAGTCGCAGACGAATTCAGTCGATATTGCGATGGTGATCGTGCCGAGCCTTGTGCTCTCGGTGATCCCGGGGCTCGTGGGATCTATTTTAAAGTCGGTCGTCATGCTCGGTGCAGGATACGTTCCCTCGGGGCTCTGCGTGCGGTATGCGTCATCATCCGCGCTGTAGATCCAGAGATAATCATGCGTAAACGTGCCGCTCATACCCGAGATGGTCGAGGTGAATGAGAAGGCGGAGAGAATGGGGGCATTCGAGTGATTGGTTATCTCGATCGAGCGCGAGGTCGTATCCCATACTCCCGAGGTGTCATTGTCGTAACGATGCTCGCCGGGGAGCCACGTGCCCATATCTGTCTGCGTGTAGGTGAAATTCATATCGTTCCACGCGATATCGACGCAGATGATGGTATCACCGCCCGTTGGCCTCTTGTAGGTCGCGCTGACGTCGATCGGTGTGCTTGACGCACCCGATGTACTGCTCTCCGCAAGAACGGGCACAGCCACAAGGCAGAGCATCACGGTGAACACTATTAATGTAATTATTTTTTTCATATTATTATCTCCTTTTATTATCTCATTATATATCTGCGTTGTCAATCGTAGGTGATCTTTGAGACATTTACCGTTACCGTGCCAATGGAGACGCCTGAAAGCTCATTTTCGGGCTTGCCCGATAGGATCAGAGTCGCCGTGCCGCTGTACGAGGGGGAGAGCATGATGCTGGGACTGTCGAATACTCCCGTAACGCTGTCAAGCTTTGAATTGAAGCTCGTGGTGATCCTTACGTCCGTACCGCCTGCGTTTCTGAAGGTCAAAACGCCGCCGTCGGTCGTCCAGCCCTCGGAAATGTAGCTGTGGGTGTCGGGATTCCATTCAAGCTCGTGATATACGAACGTCATTGCGCTCCACGTGATCTCGACCGATACCGTATCGGAAAGGAGCGTGCCGTCTGAGACGCGAACTGCGCGATTTCCGGTGTAGGTCGTATCTATGGGCGTTTCCGTGGGGGAGAGGGAAGCTTCCGCATCTCCTACCGAGATCTGCCATGCGACCTCCGTGCCGAGGGAGGGAGCAGTGCCGAACGCGCTCTTGCCCTCGCCGCCGACCGCGGTTACCGTTCCGCTCGAGATCGAAATTTCCGAGCTTTGTCCCGTGCTTGAGCCGCCGCCTATTCCGTAGGCACTTTTGCCGCCGTATGCGCTGACCGTTCCACCCGAGACGGTGATGGTCTTGCCGCTACCCGATGCGCCGCCGCCGATGCCTGCACCGCCCGTGATGGTCTCACCCGAGCCTGTGCCGCCGATCGCGACAACAACGCCGCCGCTGATGCTTATATTCCTACCGTCGCCGAAGAAGCCGCCGCCGATTCCCGATGCGCTCTCGCCACCGCGTGCGTATATCCTACCGCCCGTTACGGTGATGTTGCGCGTCGATGCATTGTCCTCGCCGCCGATGCCTGCACCGCCGATCCCGCCCGTGCAGTCGAGGACACCGCCACCGCTGATGGTGAGCGTGCCCGTCGAGCCTGTGCTGTTGAAACTGTAGTAGCTCTTTTGGAGCGCGGCACAGAGTGCACCTGCCTTGAGAATACTCTTTGTGGAGATGGGAACGGTGATATTCACATCACCGTCGCCGCTCTCTATTGTTATGGGGGCTTTTCCGACCTCGAAGCTTTCAATATCCTCGGGATCGACAAATCCCGTGTCGGAAACGTCGATGTTTACATTTTCAAGTGTTATATTTGCCGAAACGCCGCCTGCGATGACTATCGTATCTCCCGAGGGGCGTGCTTTGTCGATGTTGCTTATGGTAAGGGGCTTGGAGGTCAGAATTTTCAAGACCTTCGCCTCGTATGTGTAATCCGTGCCCTCGATGAGAGTCTCTTGGGACGTTATTGCAAGCTCACGCTCCCACCAAGTGGCGGTCAGTGTGATATCGCCCGTTACACCGCTGTCAAAATCGTACCTTTCGCCGTTGAGCGTCCAGTAAAGGAAGATGTACCCCTCCCTCTGAGGGATCAGCGTAGGCTCTGCGACCTTTTCACCCTTTCGCAGGGTTATTGGGGAGAGAGAACCGCTCGCACCGCCGAGGTCGAAGCTGACCGTGGCGTTCACCGTGTCTCTGACTATTCCTTCACCCGTGATGGAACCGTAGAAAACGCCGTCTGCGATTATGCCCTCATTTGCTACACTTTTCATGAACGTTCCGCCGTCGATAAAGCCTGCGAGCTTATTGACGACTGCGCCGTTGAACGTTCCGCCGCAGATCTTCGCCCCTCCCTCGTTCGTAACCACGCCGCTAAACGTACCGCCCGAGATGGTCGAGCTCTCCCTGTTGATGACATCTCCCTTGAACGTGCCGCCTGTGATCGCACCGTAGTTCGTTATAGTGCCGCTGAACGTACCGCCCGAGATCGTGACGCCATTGCTATCCTCCTCGAAGACAGTCGTTACATTACCTGTAAAATTACCTGCCGAGATCACGCTGCCCGCATAGACGGTGATGGGCTTTTTGAAGGCCGTGGTGGTGGATGAGGTGGAGGTGATGGTACTGTCTAAGTAAGACATTACAGTTGCATCTATCACGCCGCCGTTTGCTATTATTGTTCCAAAGCGGATAGATACATCCTTTTTTGAAGATGTATTTGTACAATTCGGATCGGAGCAGCAGAGTATCTTGGCATCACCGCTGATTATCATTGTGCCTCCGACTAAAACATCAACATCCGTTCCCACAGGGAGAACTAATGCGTCCCTGGCATCGTGATGACCGATTATCGTACCGCTCCTCATTTCGAATGTTGAATTTGAATTCCGGATCTCGACAATATTACAGATGCCCGATGATGATTTGCCTGTTATGGTGCCACCGTCCATCAGAAAATATCCTTCGTTGATGACGATCGTGCAGTACGAATTATTGATCACGGTTCCGCCACCTGCGAGATCCCAGAGCGTCAGCTTTCCGTCTATTTGGATCTTATTTTCCGAGCTCAATGTGTGCCCGTTCAGATCTATTACGATATTGCAATTTGCGGGAACGGTCAGTATGGATGTGAGCGTTATATCCGCATCGAGCGCTACGTAGTATTGCTTTAGGTAGCCGTAATTTACACCCGTCGTGTCAAACAGATTAATGAGGTTTCTCAGATTCTCCTCGCTGTCCGCGGCTGTTCCGCCCTGCTCGGACCATGACATCAAGCCCTTACATTCTGCACTTGCGGCTGCGTTTCCCGAGGAGCAGACGGGGCAGTCGTGGTCAAGATACGGACCTGTGCATTTGCGCTTGCAGGTGCAGACGTCCTCACCCACATCCGACGCCGCCTGTGCGTCGAGATCGAGTGGCAGATGTATATGCACAAATGATGAGAGGGGGAGCGTTGCCGCCATAAAAACGATGCATAGCACGAGGGCTATATATCTCCGTCCTTGTAAATTCATAGTACTGTATCTCCTTTGTGTATATTAAGGGAAATCATTCGTTCCCCGTGTTTTTTTAAGATCCTTATGATGATGCTTCCTATCCTTGTATCGTCGAGAGCCGCGTTGGGCTTGCCCTCAAGCGTGAGAGCCGCTGTACCGCTCTCCGTGGGGGAGAGGGTGAGCGTTGCATTTGAGAGCGTGCCCGTAATGCCGTCAAGTGTCGATGCGAACGACAGGTCTGCTATTATACTAACGTTTCCTGCGTTTGTGAGCGTCAGAGTGCCGCCGTATGCCGTAATCGTGCCACCGCTGATAGTTATATTCTGTGCCACACCGAAGAAGCCTCCGCCGATTCCTGAGTCGTCCTCTCCTCCGCGTGCGGTTATGTTACCGCCCGTGATCTACTGCCGATATCGGCATTGCACCGAGAGTCATAACAAGACAGAGAAATAGCGAGATGAGTCTCCATGCTATCGCGGTAGTTTTGCGATCCTTCATATAATTTATCTCCAAAAAATGCATTAATGCAGTATCAAAAACAAAAGCCACCCGAGACAGGGCGCAGGGAAGCGCTCCGCCTTTCTTCGGATGACTTGTTTTTTGAATGTGGATCAGTTGCGCCACGAGGCATTCCATGACGCTCTGTGCCGCAGATCCACCCGTGATTTTGCCGTTCAAGTCCCGAAGTGCTCTTGCCGCCTTATATTATATATGCATAATTCATTATAACATACTCAAAGACTTTTTGCAATAGGCTGTTGATAATTTTTTGAAAAAATGCGAAATTTTGAGCGATTTTTTCGATGGAATTTGACAAAATATAGACAATGTAAAAAGCCCCACGCTCCGAGGAGGTGGGGATGGGTCTGATGTTATTTTTCTGTTGTGTCGCAGGTCGTGCGATAGACGACGAATCTTGTGAAAAGGTACTCGAGCACGAGGTTTGCGAGCATATTGATGCCCTCAACGAGGTATTCGTTGAGTCCTGCGCCCGTCGCAAAGCGTGTGAAAAACGTCGATGCAGGCGTGAAAACGACGTAGAACAGAGCCACGAGGAGCATCGACCGCTTCAGGTTGGCAGACGACTTGAAGGTGTATTTTCGATTGATCGTGAAGTTCCAGATCACCGACAGAACGAGCGAAATAAGATGCGAGATCTCCGCCTCTGCGATCCCTGCGACCTCGTTGAGAAGCGTGAAGGAAACGATCTGTATCAGCCCTGCGCTGATCGAGATGAGGGTGAATTTTAATGCACGCAAGATCTCACGGGTACTGTTTTTTTCGTTTGACATAGATGTATTATCTCCAATCCTGCAATTATTCGGACGCGCCCTCGAGATAGTAGATCACGATGTAATTCACCGTTTCATTGTACGTCGAGAGCACCGCACCCTCGGTGAGCTCGTGAAGCTCCTCATAGCTGCCGTCGGAATTTATCCTTACCGCATAGATGGCGGTCTCCGCGTTTACGGAATAAATGTAATCGTCGGGGTAGAGAATGCTGTAGCTATCCTCTGTCCTTACCACGGTAGCCTCGTAGAGCCCCGATGCCTTGCCCGTGCGCACCTGCTCGATTATATCGTCCATGCTCGTTTGCTCGTAGACCTCCGTTCCGAAGGCGTAGGTGATGCCTCGGAAGGTGAACGTCAGCTTGTCGCCGTCGATGCTGCTCATAGCGTCGCCGTCGAGGACCTCACCGTTCGTGAAGGTCGCGTGGAAGGTCGTGTAATTTCCGACGTTCTCCCAGGTGTACGTGCCGTAAAGACGCTCGCCCTCGTTGGTAGAGAACTCGATCTTCCCGTCCTCGGTGAAGCGGATGTAGGTGTTCTCAAAATCCGCCGAGACGAAGGGGAAGGGAACGGACGCCGTCGCAAAGCCGATCCTCCTGTGGACGCCGCCGACGAATTCGTAGTCGACGAGGTAGTTCTGCAGACGCCACTCCACGCTCGCAGGCTCGCAATGACAGCCCGTCAGACACGCCAGCGCGCCGAGCACGACGCAGAGAAGTAATATAAGACTTGTGTGCTTGATTTTTTTCATTTTTTCCTCCGATGATGGGTAATACCAAGTAGATCATATCATATTTTTGCAAAAAAAGCAATCACCTTGTGCCAAAAATCGAAAAATTAACAAATTTGGACGAGCGCCGCACAAGAAAAACTAAAAAAACTAATAAATTTGGCAAAAAAGTATTGACAAAAGGCAAAAAATCATATATAATATCTAAGTCGACCAAATGGAAGCGGCAGTCGACGACCGCGGTGCACATTGCCGCGTGTCTTGCAGTATGGAGAAGTACTCAAGAGGCCGAAGAGGCGCCCCTGCTAAGGGTGTAGGTCGGACATAACCGACGCGAGAGTTCAAATCTCTCCTTCTCCGCCAAAGGAAAAGCCCTTGAAAATGCTTGATTTGTTAGCATTTTCAAGGGCTTTCGCTATTTTTGCAATTCTAAGGGTTCGTTACTTTTAAGTTTCCCAATTTTGTCATACCACTCATCTCGCTCTTTTGCCTCATACACTTTGATACAATGAAATCGTTAATAGCTTAAATCACCCAAATCGGAACGATAAGATCATCTCTATCGAATGCACCGAATTGATCCGCCATGCAAAGAACGGCTCCTGTTCCAAGCTGCAGAGGGGATTTATCAATTACATTAAACGTACGAACGATGCGCTTATCGGGTGTGGCAGTCTTTTTAATTTCTAACGGACAAAGCTTTCCGTCACCTTCCATAATAACATCAATTTCTTTAGCGTCACGATCACGGTAAAAATACAAATAAGGTTCTCTGCCTGCGTTCTGATAACCCTTTATTATCTCGGACACGGTAAAGTTTTCAAGAAACGCTCCACTCATTGCTCCGCTTTCGTGGAATTTCTCGAACACCTCTTTGCACATACTCGCCATTTGGGCTGATTACGCCACGGCCTCACCGTTGCTTGAATTTGACTTTGCTCGATCAATGCTAATACTGAAAATTTACACTTGACAGGCAGGGAAAAGTGTGGTACAATGATCGGGTAGGGGAGTAGCAACCGCTCGGCGGAGCAAGTCAACATACTGACGAAAGTCTGGCTTGCTTTAATATGCAAGACTTACGTATATCTTTTTTAAGGCTATACGTGGGTTTATTTTTTTGCCCTTTTGCGTATAGTGGAACGGAGGAATCAGAAATGGATCTTGAATTTATTATTGTAAGCATTATGTTCGGCTTCGGGCTTGCGATGGATGCGTTTTCCGTATCCTTGGCGAACGGAATGAACGAAAAGCGCATGGGAACGGGCAGAATGTGCGAGATCGCGGGCACGTTCGCGTTCTTTCAGGCTCTCATGCCGATGCTCGGCTGGGTTTGCGTGCACACGCTGCTTGAATTTTTCACGGGATTTTCAAAATTTATTCCCTACATCGCACTTGCACTTCTTGCGTACATCGGTGGCAAGATGATCTACGAGGGTGTGAAGCGCGACTGCGAGGTCGAGGAATGTGGTGTGGGCTTTTGGGGCTTGATAGTGCAGGGAGTAGCGACCTCGATCGACGCACTCTCCGTCGGGCTTGACATTGCGGAGTACGAGCTTGCGGAGGCACTCGTTTCTGCGCTCATAATCGCGGCGGTAACGTTCATCATCTGTCTTGTCGGCGTATATCTCGGCAAGAAATTCGGCAACAGGCTCTCCGACAAGGCGAGCATCTTCGGCGGTGTTATACTTATCTGCATTGGCATCTACATATTCATAAAAGGAATACTCGGAATATAGAACAGATATAAAATAAAAGCCCTTGGAGCACCAAGGGCTTTTGCTATTTACATATTAAAGAGGTCGATCTTTCTTACGACGTAGTTGAGCATTCTGCGCTGTATATAGGTTGCGTTTTCGTCAAGGAAGGCAGCCGCCTCGCCAACGCAATCCTCGCCCGTCAGGCGGTACATATTGAGTGCTCTTGCGAGCTCCTCGTCGCCGTTCTGCACAAGACATTCCTGCACGTCCGCGAAGTCCGCATCGGGCAGGTCGAAAAACATCTTCCACGCCTTCTTGGAGTGGTGGAGCTGGAGGTCGGAGAGCATTTTATATGCCACGAGCACCTTGAACGCTCCCTCCTCGCCAAAGACCTCATCCCCACGGGAGAGCGCCTGCTCCTTCCAAAGAGCAACGGGTGAGCCGAAGGTATCAATGACGAATTTGCTCATCTGCTTATCGACGATCTCGAAAGTGAGAGCCTCGGGGGCGATACCGCGCTTTTTGCCGTTAGCATTGAGGAAATAGTTGAGAGGTCTTTTCTTGCCCTTTGAGGCTGCGACCTTGAAGGTATCGATATATGCAAGGTACGCGACCATTCCGCCGAGCACGACAAAGAGTGCGGCGACGATGACGAGAATGATCCTTGTGTACTGCTCCTTCATAACGAAGGAGAACGCTCCGCAGAGCACGGCGAGCGCAAGGCACGCAACGGCTCCCACCCACAAAAGTATATTTACGGTCTTATTTTTATTCATAATGCATCTCCTTCGGATATGTTATCGTTATTTTTTTTATTTTAACACAAAGGTGAGAAATTTTCAATAGCAATTCGGGATTTTTTTGTCATTTGAGGTCATATTTTTTGTATTCGGTGGAGAAATAGATCTCGTATCCCTCGCCGCCGCTCTCGAAGTCGGAAAGCTCCATTATATCAAAGTCGGAGAAGTGGACCTCGCATCCCTCGGGAATGAGCGGAAAAACGGAATAGCTCTCCCTCGGTGCGCGTCCGTCAGAGCCGAAGATCACGACGTCGCTGTCCTTCAGGTGCTCTGCGAGCCTTCCCGACGCCTCAAGGTGCGTGCCGAAGGTGGGACGCTCGACAAGGGTAAGCTTGCTCTCGCCAAAGGAAAAGCTGACAGCGACGCTCGGGTGGGAATATCCCGATCCATAGGCTCTGTCGCTCACAAGGAGCTTGCCGCCGAGGAGGTCGAGATCCTCGCCTGCGGAAAAGAGGTATGTATCAACATCCATTTCGTCAAGTATGCGGAGGATGCTCCTCATAACGGTCAGCTCTGCATCGTTTTGGGGCAGGGGAAGGTAGATCCTGCCGATCCTGTAATTTGAGCAGAGCCTGCCGAGCGTTACTGCGTGGTACGAATGATAATGCGTGAGCACGATGCCGTCCACCTCGGTAAAGCAGTTGTGTGAGATGAGCTCCATCGCATCGTAGAGCGAATCTCCCCTGCCGTTTGATGCGTCGCAGATATAGATCTCGTTTGCCGTTGAGAGGACGAGCGCATCCCCTGCGATATATTCCGCCCTCGCGCTGTCCGCACGCATGATGTGCATGGAGATGGCACTTATCGGAAGCAGCACGGCAAAGCATATACAGGGTATTGCGAGCTTCCACAGTCTCTCAAGTCTCACACCGAAGAGAATGAGCGAGGACAGCGTGAGCAGGACGGTGGAAATGGGGATCAGGGGATAATTCAGAGAGATGACGATGCCGCCGAGGTCGGAGATGAATGAGCATATCCCCATCATTATCGATCCGACGGCGCTTGTGATCACAACGGTAAAGTGCAAAATAAGGCTTGAGCCGAGTGCGCGCAAGATGAGGGAGATGATGGCAAGGATCATAAAGCACTCGCAGACAGCGCCCATAAAGATATTGCTTATGAAGGTTGCAAGGCTAAGCTCACCGAAAAAGTAGCTTACTATCGGTAGCGTGCAGACCGTTACGCAGAGAGAGGTAAGAAGTGCGCTAAGGAGCTTTGAGAGTACACCTGCGAGCAATGACGCGAGAGTGCCGCACTTGGGCATCTTCACCGACTGAGAGATCCTGCCTGCGATCATAACGGACACTATAACTCCGAAGGTGGAGGCGAAGGAGAGCATCAGACCGATGTCGTAGACCGCACTCGGTGTTATGAACACGATCACCGACACCGCAAGAAAGAGCGAGGTCATCGAGTCGCCCCTGCGCCCGAGCAGGTATGCGATATAGACCGCCCAGAGCATCAGCATCGCACGGCAGGCGGAGAGCAGGAAGCCCGTGAGCGCCACGTAGAATATTGAACAGAGGGCGAGGAGCACTATTCTTATCTTCCTTGGCACGAGCAGCTTTTTCAGAAGAAATCCGAGCGCTCCGACGAGTATCGCGACGTGCATTCCGCTCAGCGCGAGCATATGGTACACTCCGGCACGCCTGAAATCACGCAGAACGCTCTCGCCGAGCAGGTCTCGGTTTCCGAGCAGTAATGCACTTGCGAGAGAGCCGTAGCGTGTTCCCAATTTTGCACGGAGAATGCCGGAGAGGCGTGAATTCAATGAGGATAGCACAAGGCTGATCCGATAACCGCCGTCGTACTGCTCTATACAGTCCGAGGATGGCACGGTCGCCACGAGCGGACAGCCGAGGCCTTCATAGGCTCGTCCCTCATCTCCGCTCCAATGCTCGGAGAAGGGAACGAGCGTTGCACGGAGGGAAACAAAATCTCCCCTTGCAAATCCTCCCTCCGCCTCGCACGTGGCGATGATGTCAAATGAGGCGCTCTCCCCGTCCACGCTCTCGACGTGCACCGTAGCCTCCGAGAGATACTCCGTCCGACCGAGCACCTCCGTAACATACCCTTTGACCACGTGCTCGCCGCTGTACCTTTTGCAGATCTCAGCCTCGTTCAGTGTGTAGAGGGATGCGCGCACCGTTCCGAGCAGAGCCGCACAGAGAAGGAGCAGGAGAAGGGTGCGAAAATTCGCATTTCTTGCCCTCGAGCGTCCGAAAATGACGTATATTACACCCAAAATCGCCGCGAAGAGAATAAAAAATATAAAATTTATTTCTTTTGCGTAAATTGCCGAAAACGTAATAAATACAAGGGAAATCGGCACAAAAAAGCGTCCTTTGAAGCCGTTCACGAGCCCCTCCTGCGAAAAAAATTTGAAAATATCGTTGACAAATATCAAAAAACTGTGTATAATACGATAGAATGGGGTGGAAAACCATGCACTTTTACATATTGTGATCTTGCCCCTCTTATATTACGATTATAACAGCTTTAAGGAGATTACTATGTTTGAAAAGGTAAAACAAATTCTGGTTGACGAGCTTCAGGTCGAGGAGGATCTTATCACTCTTGACGCAGAGCTTACTAATGATCTCGGTATCAATTCCATCGAGCTTGCAGACCTCGTTATGATCTGTGAGGATAAGTTTGACATTGAGATCAACGATGATAACATCGGTCAGTTCGTTACGATCCGTGATATCGTAAACTATCTCGAAACACTTTAATTAAAAAGCTAAAACTAAAAATAAAACGGTCTGTGCTGCAGACCGTTTTATTTTTTGGAATTACGTCTGCGCTCACAGAAGAAGCCGCTCATCAGCTCGCGGCTCTCGTCGGCACAGAGACCGACGCTTGCACTTATGCGGTAGAGCAGGGGGTAGGAGTTGAGGTCGAGCACGCTTCCGAGCGAGCCGGATCTCGGATCTGCGAGTGCGTAGTGAACCGCTCCTATACGTGCGTTGAGCAGAGCACCTGCGCACATCGGGCAGGGCTCGAGCGTAACGTACATCTCGCAGTCGGAGAGCCGCCATCTGCCGAGTGTCGCACAGGCGCGCTCGATCGCAAGCACCTCTGCGTGCGAGGTCGCGGAGTGCGATATCTCCCTCTCGTTGTACGCCTCGGCTATTATCTCACCATCCCTTACTATCACAGCCCCCACGGGTACGTCCCCCGCCTTGGCGGCGATACGGGCGAGCTCGAGGGCTCTTTTCATATAAATTTCACGATCCTTATTCATAGCGTTACATCAATATGAAGCTCAAAGCGAAATAGTACACCATCACAATGACGGAGTATGCGACGAATATTATCATCATCGGGGTAAAGAAGCCCGATACGCGGTCGGCTCTCGGCAGAAGTGCGACGGGCTCGCCGTTCTCGTCGGGCTTCATCACCGTCGGAGTGAACACTCTGCCACGCCTTGCGATATAGATAAGAAACGCGACAAGGGATACCGCGCTGAACACCCAGATAAAGAGATCCGAGTCGTTCGATAATGAATTGTAATCCGATACCGAGCCGCGTGCGTACACTATTTCAAGTGCGGCGCTCAGACCGTTGTTTATGAAGTGAAGGAGTATCGGGAAGATGATATTCTCCGTTTCAACATAGATCCACGCGAGCATCACGCCTGCTACAAACGTGTAGAGCAGCTGCTCGGCGTTGGTGTGCATCAGCGAGAAGAGAAGGGCACTTACGAATATTGCCGTTCCCCTGCCGTAGGTCTTGAGGGAGCGGCAGACCGTCCATCTGAAAAGAAGCTCCTCGACGACGGCGGGAATGACTGCGATGTAGATGAAGTATGCTATCGCCTTCGGGGTGGTGCTGAGGTCTGCGTCCCAGAAATATTGCTGTGTGAACTCCGAGTAGTCGGAGAAGGCGTTGATGATAATGTGATTGAGATTTGCGGCGAGCACCGTGGCACCAAGCCCTGCACCAATGGCAAAGGGTATCATGTGCTTCGGAAGCCTCTCCGTACGCTCGGGCGTATAGATCTCGGGCTCGGCTGTGCTGCTCATCAGGTTGAATACCACGATGGGCACGCAAAAGCCCAGAACGTACACCACACATTCGAAGAATACAAAGATCAGATCGACCGTATCGTTATCGAGAAAGCTCTTGACCGCGCCCTCTATCACCGAAAGGGCGGAGGACAAAACGGAGAGCAGAGCCTGATTGACAAGAAGCGACACCGCTATGCGCGTGATGAGGCTTGAATATATTTTCTTGCTTTGTGTTTTCATTTTTTTATCTTGTTACTCCGATATTTCGTATGAAATTATGCTATCCTTGACGTGGACTATCCTGCCGCCGCTCAGATAGAACCGCGGCACGCGCTCGCCTATGGCGCAAACAAGCTCATAGCCTATCGTGTGATTATTGCGTGCAAGCTCGGAAACATCTATGCGCTCGTCGCCGTCCGAGCCTATAACCGTAACGTAATCGCCCTCGCTGACGTCGCAAACGTCGCTGACATCGAGCATGAGCTGATCCATACAGACTCTGCCGACGATGCCTACACGCCTGCCCCTGACGAGCATTTGCGTGCCGCTCTCGGCGTTCGAGCGCCAGAAGCCGTCAGCATAGCCCACGGGGACTGTTGCAATAAGCCTTTTTGACGGTGCTCTGTACGTGCAGCCGTAGCTTACCGTGTCGCCCTCGTCTATTTCCTTGACCATGGAGATGACCGCGCGAAGGCTCATAACGGGGATCAGACCTGCGGAATTTCTTATCTTGTCGGACGGGGAGATTCCGTAGAGTACGACACCTGCACGCACCATATCGAGGCAATACTCGGGGTAGTCAAGGGATGCGGCACTGTTCGCACAATGGCGAAGCTCAAAGGTTATCCCACGCTCCGCAAGTGCATCGACGGTGGAGATGAAGCGTCCGTATTGCAGACGGGTGAAGCTCTCGCCGTCCTCGCCCTCGTCGGCAAGTGCAAAATGCGTGAAGATGCCCTCGGGAATAAGCCCCGGGAGTCCGCAAGCCTCTGCAAGAGAGGGAAGCACCGTCTCCGTGCCGTGGGTGCAGTCGAAGCCGATGCGCCCCATGCCCGTGTCTAATTTTATGTGCATCTTGACCGATACACCGTGCGATACGGCACTCTGCGAGAGCTCGCGCGCGTAGCTCGGTGAGAAAACGGTCTGCGAAATGTTGTTTTCGGCAAGGATCGCCGCGCAGGAAACGGGCGTGTAGCCGAGAATGAGAATGGGAGTGGAAATGCCGCCGTCACGCAGCTGCATAGCCTCCTCAATATTGGAAACGGCGAAGAAATCCGCGCCGAGACGCTCATAGAGGCGCGAGAGGTAGACCGCACCGTGCCCGTAGGCGTTCGCCTTGACGACACAGCAGAGCTTTACACCGCTCGGTAGTCCGTTGCGGATCACGTGGAAATTGCTTTCCGCCGCGTCGAGGTCGATCTCCGCCCAGAATCTTTTTCTCTTGGATATGTAATTATCTTCCAGACCGATCGCCCCCCAAAAATCATCATTAATTTGCATATATTTTATCATACCCCCACAAAAAAATCAATCCCCCAAGCGAAAATATATTAAAAATATATTCGATAATGAAGAAATTGGTGAGGGGGCGAGGTGGTTGGGGGTGGCGGTGAAAAGGCGCGGCGGTGGCTTTCCCACCACACGCACCTAAACCTGCGAAATTTTCGCGACCGTTCCCCCGTGAGCGACTGCGCGCAGGGGTTTAGTAACACGCCGACTGTTTTATTATAATCGGGCGGTTGGGTACGCACCGCACGAAGCCCGTGTCGCTGAAACGGACGCTCAACAGAGCCTCCCTCCGAGAGGGAGGGGGACCGCGAAGCGGTGGAAGGAGCCTGCGAGACTGAAAAATCTGCACTTTTTCCATACAAATGCAAACTTTTTAATACCGCGCTCTCCTTCAGTCGCTCCGCGACAGCTTCCTCCCGGAGGAAGCCAAATGTTGCCTGCGGCAAATGAGGCACGCACTTCGTGCTAATGATGTTGCTTCGCAATGATGTTGTGGCTACGCCACAAATGGGTAGGG